>NZ_BLLI01000026.1 GCF_011170085.1 Pseudolactococcus hodotermopsidis
TGGACATCCATTCCGATATAGATTATACTAGACATATACTGCTCTCCTTTGATTGTCATAGGGTAATACCCGTATGTGTGGTTAATTACATTATACGAGTTAAATCCCTGATTTGGCAAATTTTAAAGGGGGCATTTATATTATCTTTGCTTTACCATGGATAGGATGAATACTGGGACATCTGCGAAATAGCCACTACAATGATAATCCCATAAATCGCAACTGCAATTAAAGCTATAACTGTCCCGGCAATCCCCAATCCACTATATGAGTTGTCGGGATATTGTTTGCTTCGAGACACACCAATTATTGAGCAAATCAATCCAGGTATCGCAGGAATTCCGTAAAACATCAAACCTACTAAACTTAATATAAAGCCAACAAGTGCGATGTTGTTCTTTTTAATGGGAGCGGAGAAGGCTTGCCCATAAAACGGTTGCTGTGATTGCGTGTACTGTGTCGAAGTGGCAGGCGGTGTTTGGAATTGCTGTTGTGCTGTCGTTTGGGGCGGAGCGTAATATGGTTGCTGAACTTGCTGTGGCTGTGGGATAGGTTGCCCATACTGTGGTTGCGTATATTGAGGCTTGACAGGCTTAGGGGCTTTTCCTTTTGTTGAACAGTTGGTCGCGGCGATTCAAGCCGAGAACTCAAACCACAGTTTTCACAAAAATCAGCCTCTCTGGGCAACTCAGTGCCACAGTGTACACAATACATAACAATCTACCTTTCCTTGGTTCATAATATAAATCCAACAATAATATTCCGACTTTTGTATTTTCACAGCACGACCTAATAATCCAACCCCTATTAAAAAGGCAAAATCTCTTAACACCACGATGATAGTAGGAGTCTAAAGCTGCCGGGGAAAGAGTACCCATAGTTTCTGCCGATCATTATTACTACTGCCGCTGCCATGCACCCGTGGCAAAAAGGCTGAAATTGCTGGTCGCGCTTGATGGAATGCTTCGTTTTGATGTCGAGATAAAAATAATTGTCAAAACAAAGGACAGCACAAGAAATATTAGCATTATCCAGTCTACACGCAATAGCTCAGTCATGCTTATTCCATACATGGATGGCATTAAAGCAAAATCAAAAAGAAAAAAACTAACAATCCATGTGAGCATCAGTGGGAAGCCCAGCTTCTGGAGGCTTTGCTTTTTTGAAGCAGATACAGTTGTTGCTAAAAGTATAATTGCAACAGCCACGTCCAGTATCATCGTCAATGGTCTTCCAGCCATAAGACGAAAATTCCCGTTCAAATCAAACGACAAGACAGACAACACCAACAATGCGCACCAGCAAATAATTATCGGCTGTAGTCCCAGCGATTTTGTACTGGGATTTGTTACCGCTGCATTCGGTGGTGTTTTGACCTGTTGCTCTAACAGCTTTTTCTGTTCTATAAATCTGTCGACAGCCTTTTACAGTTTTCGTTGGTTCTTTGGCACCGCATTTGGTCGAGTTGCCCGTTCTATCGTGGGGCTCATCCCGCACCGCTCACAAAAAGCAACATTGTCAGGCAACTCGGTGCCACAGTGTACACAGTTCACAAATTCACCTCTTTATCCTAAACTGAGAAACAATTACCACGATGTATTATCGTAGTCATCATTTGAGGAACTCTTGCCTTTTTTGCTGCGGCTACTACTCGACGAACTGCCGACACCATCCCAGCTGGTGTCATAATTGCTACTTGATGAACCGCCGATATCTGAGTCAGTTCGATAGGCATCAAAAAGCGCCTTGCCAGCGGCAAACATACCAAGTATCCAGCCAAAAGTCAGTATTTTCCCAACAACAAACACCATTAGAACAATGACAACCAACATCCCAATCCAGTGTCCACCGGCGATAGATGAAAAAAGTCCCTTGCCGGCAGCTTTGCCCACACCGCCGAGCATGGTCAATATAAGTTTTATTCCATAGAAAGTACCTATGGCGTAAAACGGCCCCAACAGGGCATAGTACCATGTGCTATTGTTGATAGCCATGATAATGCCGAGTATTAAGCCGATAACCCCGCAAGCTCCAATGCGTATCCATTCCCTTTGTATCATAAAAATAGCTCCTCCTTATACCTGTTGCAGTGCTACCTTGAGAATTTGACGCTCGGTAGCTTCAAGCACATATGACTGGTAGTCCAGCAACCGTGTAATACTCTCGGTGGGAACGATGTCCCTTCGTTCTTCTCGAACCGTGATATTACTGGTGTTGGTTTTCTTTATCAAACTAAGATTCTCTTTCGATGTGCCAATGCTCTGTTCGACTTGCTGGATATAATGCTGTCCCAAATAGTCCGACCACTTCTTTGCGCTGGCAGCCGAATTGTGCTTCAAAATCATCACATTTGTGTGTCCGCTGACCAGTGTCTGAAAATGCTCATCGCTTTCCTGTGTCATTGCCGGAACATCGTTGGCGGCAAAAAGCAAAGACATATTCCCACTATTGCGAAGAAGAACATTGTCAACATGGCTTTCGCGTTTGAGGAAACTTACCCCTTCAACAATAAGCAAAAAGTTTCTGCCAAGCTTCATGATACGGTCAATATCCGTAAAACATAACTCTTTCAGTACATCGTTTGTGTCAGATACAATGTCAATGCTTGCGATGCCACCTTCATTAAGGACATCTTCCAGGCTATGTGGCGTTGCTCCTTCTGTATATAGGGGATAAGATTTGAGCTTTGTGAGCAAGCGCTGCGCTTCATGGGCACAAGCACTTACAGAGCCGAATCTGTTTGTATAATCAATTCTCTTGGCATTACTGATGCTGTTTTTTTCAGCCATTTCGCCAAGGACTTCTGGGATGCGGTCACAACGAAATTTGACCAGTCGCTCCAAAGTTACGGGTTCTCCTTGCAAGGACAAGACATCAACCACTAACGACCACAGTCCAAACAGGTCATTTTTTCCTTGCAGAAGATTGCTCGCCAAGTCTGTGAGAATGTCCGCAATTTCGTCGGAATCCTTGCCGACAATCGGGTCGTAGTAGCAGATACTTCCGATACTGGAAGCCAAGCCAACACCGCTTTTCATGAATCTGTTGCCACTATGGAGAATAACAACTGGCAAACCTAACTGCTGGGCTTGCTTGATTAAGGCGTATTCAACAATGGCTCGATTTTCAATCATGCCTCCCGATATGATGGTATTGTGCATTTCGGTGTAGTATTGGCTGCAAAACGAGTCAATGACCACCTTCGGCATGGCAGGCAAGTTCCGCTTGTTGCGGGCATCTATTTCACCGCGCAAATAAGCATCCTTGCTTTTGAAAAGACTATCTACTATACGCCCCATGATATGTATCCTCCTCGTTACTTTTTGAATTCGTCAAAGTAGAATCGAAATGGGGGATGTCCGTCTAACCCCACGATTGCTTCTCCGACTTTCAGGTTATTTATGTCCCAGTCTTCAACAACGCTGCCTTGCCTTCGTTCCGTCACTGGAGCTTGATTTGCCATAAAGACCTCACTCACATAGTTTTTTCCGAAATGCTCTTGTGCGAATTCGCGCGTCACAGAATCATTCGGACGAAAAACAAACATAGAAGAGAAGCCTGTAATGATTGCTTTGCCTTTGTGTTCGCCGTAGAGTTCATAGATTTGAGAAACACTTTGCAACCCAGCAAGCACTCGTACTCCCATGCTACGCCCAAAGTTGACTGCATCATCCATGTGCATCAGATTGGGCAACAATTTCAACTCATCTACAATCACATACACACGCCCACTTTCGCCCTCAGTTGTATTGCGGCCAAGCGCCTCTTTAAGCGCAAGGTCAATCAATAGGCTGTATAGTGGTGCAAGCGACTCTCCAATGGACAGGTCGTACTCCAAAAACAAAGTGCGGCCACCTTTATTACGGATGAATTCACGAATTGAAAAATCACCCTTCTCGCCAAAAGCGCCAGCAAAGGTATCTCTGACCATCACCAGCACTTCTGCAAGGACACCGAGCGCCTGCGTATTCTCGCAGTCACCCAAGTACATCTTGATAGCCTTGAGGTCATTGTAAGCGTTGGAGAGGGTGAAATACTCGTTCTTTCCAGCGTTGTTGAAATACTGGAGCAATGCCTTGTTGTTGAGAAAATCTTGCTTCAATTCTTCATCTGTCTGCGCACCACGAATCATTGCAAGTAGATATGCTCCAAAAACGCCACGCGCGGCATTCGCAAAGAATGGCTGCGATTCTGATTTGTTTTTTTCAAACAGGGCACGACCAATTTCGTTGATGTTTGCAAGCGCAGATTCGTTGTCCCAACCATCTGCCAAAATTTCACGGTAAATGTTCCAGTTCTGCGTGGTATCTCTATATTGAGCCGAGTTGCCAAGAATCAAATCACCAGCAGCTTCGCTGTAAAAAGTACGTGCGAAGTCTCCCTTGGTATCGAAAATCATCATGACATCCTGCGGAGTCATTTTCTCTCTTAACTGAGTGATAATCGTGTTGATGGCGTTCGTCTTGCCACTGCCCGTGCCACCTATGCACATGACATTCTTGCTGAAATGTGTTTCAGTCATTCCGAACGACAACGCTTCTCCGTAAGAAGTGCCTGCCAAAACGACATGAGGAGTGTTTATTTTGGGCGGTCGATTGTCCGCTGATGTTGTGCCGTACTCAATGCTGCACATAGGTCTCATATTATTCACCCAGTCCTTTCTCTAATTTCAACGTGATACGCCTGTTGATTGCGACTGCTCTGAGCTCAGCGACTCAGTTTCAACTGGAGCACTTTCGCTTGCCACGCCCTTTGCACTTTCGTTAAAAGCCGTAGCACCCTCGGTGTTTGTCGGCGCAGCTGTTGCTTTGGCATTTTCGTTAAAATGTTCCGCACTTGTTTCTTGTGAACGGTCAAAATTTTCAACCTCGCCAGTTTCTTGACCATTTTCCGCATCAACATATGTAACATTTGAAATGCTTTCATTTTCTTCAATGGCTTCATGCTCGGTGGTGTTATAGACACTATCTTCCCGGACATTCTCACCCTTGATACAATGGACATCGCCAGATGCCTCTTGCGCAAATGTTTCAGATGCTTCGTTCCACTCAGCACCAGACATGCTTTCAGTATCAATGTTACTTTCTTCGAGCTTCATCTCCAGCGTTTTGCCGCCGTTTTGTTCTGCTATGTTTGCGGCGTTTTCTTCACCGCCATAAACATTGCCATCTTCCCCTTGGGTCATACCGCTCCAAAAATACGCCTCATTGGATTCTGTCTTGACGGCTTCCGCTTTTTCTTTCGATGACAACTCGCCCCATTGCCGTTTTTCGTCCGCCACTACAAAGCCTCGTAGAATTCAATGGGAAATGGAGCGGTTTCCCATTTTGAAATAGCAGTAGCAATGCGCTTCTGTTCATTCGGTTCTATCCTTTGAGATGTAGGTTCTTCCTGCACGATAGATGCTATCGACAAACAAAACCCTTCACCACGCTTTATGCGCTCACCCACAGCTTTAACTGTTATGTTTAAGAACTCACTTCCCAGTCCAATGACTATGGTTCCCGAAGTGCATTTTACTAAATTCACGCCACGCCCTCCTTCTTTGTGGGAAACAGCAATGTTGGTCTCCCTGAAAATTATACCACGCTTTCTACCTTGATACAGCGGCAGAGCGTGTCTGTTCTGATGCACTCGCTCTTTCTTCAGCGGCCGCATGATTTTTAATGCTTGCATTGAAATCATGAGCGGTACTGCTTGGCTCTTGTCCTGTGCTTTTTACGCTTGCCTTGAACGCAGAAACAGACTGCGTTTTCGTTATGTACTCACCATTCTCATAACAAGGTTCGGATAGCGATTGGGAGTCTGTCGGTTTCAGTTCATCGCCATTGAAGTTCTCCATTTGCCCACTATCTGGGTTATAATAACCGTTCGTCCGAGTATGCGTGTTGCCTTGGTGCGCCCCCTGTATGTGTTCGTCATGAGTCAGAAACTGAATATTGTCTGGATTTCCAGCCTGCTCAGGATAACTGCTGACACACTTCATATGATGTCCATCATACCCATCGGCGTGTCCGTTTTCCATGATTTCCTTTTGCTGCTCCGGCGACCAGTCTCGTGTTCCTTCGCCTTGTGCTACTCGCGCCTTTTCTTTTCCCCATGCATCACGAACCGCCTTTTGCCGTTCACTATTCAACTTTTTCTTTTCTTCAACAGATAATTGTGGCTTTTCATCCATACAATTACCCCTCGCTTGTAAAGGAGGCAATTTCTTCTTCTATAAAAGCAAAAAAGTTGCTCCAACGGAGAAACTCTTCGTCCGCTTCGTGATTCCACTGAACGACCTCTCCGCTATTCGTATCAACACAGAGGAAGTCTCCAAAATTAAACCGCCCAATTACAAGAAGAGAGTCACCAAGAGCAAATGTGCCTCGTTCTTGCCCAGAATTTCCGCTAAATAGTGAAGGCTTAGCGTTTCCGTCAACCCCATAGAGTACCGTGCCGGGAACAAATATTTCCCCACCATCCGAAAACAGAAGCCATTCACGAAAAGCCGATGGTATTTTGACATTGGCTTCGTTCTCATAATGCCTGATTGAATCCTCAGATGCGCCTGCGTGGAAATGCATCTCGGCTTTTGTGTCTATAAGGTGCTTTATTGTTGGATTCATGTCATTCCTCCTCATCCTCAATCGGAACACTCAATTGGTCATTCAACTCACTGGTACAAATCCCTATCATCTTCAAAATGCCAGCGGTTTGCTCATTAAAGTCAAAGAAGAATACGATTGACAAGAACATTCCCCATGACATGTCTCGCTTCTTTCCTTCAATAGCATTTATCGTCTGACGGGAAACCCCGATTTTTGCGGCAAGTTCTTCTTGCGAGATACCCAATTTTGCCCGCAACACGGGAAGCTCGTTAGTCAAGCTCTTAATGAGCTTCGTGCGTACCTCTTTATCCATATTTTCGCTCATCTTTGCTTGCACTCCTTTCAAACGCATTTAGCCAAGTCTACTGTGTTGCGAATCGTTGAATTCACAGTATCTTCGAGAAAAACTGTTGCAACAGGCTGTTATCTGAACCAAAGCCCCTTTGCATTAGTATACCACGGTGCAACCCTTTCATAACTCACTTACCATTTGTACTCATCATCGCCCTTCGATTTCTTGTTCTTCTTGGTGCCACCATTGCCGAGCTTTATCTTGAGGAATACCAGCACAACGGTTGCAACAATAGCTACGCCTCCCAAAACAGCAAGCAGTATCTTCCACCAAGTCCAACCACCAGTTCCGCCACCGCGAGGGTCATTAGGGTCAGCTTTGTGCCCTGTGGATAATACAGTTTCGTACTTGCCGTCACCATCTTTGTCTTCCCTGGCTGTGAGATTCGTGCCATCGGATGAAATAAGAATTTTACTGCCATCTGTTTTGATTGACAATTCGTTAGCGGTAGCGTCATCGCTGGCAAACACTTTGATTTTCTTCAAACTCTCTCCGCTGAGTATGTAGCCTTCTGCACTTGCTTCCATCTTTGGGTTCGTCCCTGATTCACCCGAAACTTCAAGTGTATACCAAGGCAATGCGTTATAGCCCTCGTTCCCGGTAAGACTCATATCAAAGGCTTTCACCTTGCCATCAATCTCGACACTTCCAGACGGATCAAGTTGGATTGCGACAGGGGTGTTAGCGTTCGCCTCTATAAAGAAATTATCATACATTGCTGTAAGGTTGAGGGACTCACCTTGTTTTTGAGGCGATACCTTGGAGGCAGTTTCTGAACCAGACTGCGGCTTTTCAATTACAATATTGAGTTTATTTTCCGCTCCGCCAATATCATAATACGCAACAACATCATCCCCTCCTTGAACTTTGGTTTGATTGACTAAATATGTTGTGCCATTTGCTTCAATTTTTAAGTCAGTATTTCCTCTTGCGGTTAAATATGAATTAGCACTGGTTCTGCTTGTTTCAATGTTAAACATGTCGATATACTTCATCTCCGTGGTGACCATAGCCAATCTGAAGTTGGAATATTTTTCCTTTGAATCTGCATAAATTGGAATTGTCCAGTCGCCATTATCGTTAAAATACAAATAGGCTTCTTCTGTTACCGTAGGATAGTTATTATCGTAAATCAAAATTCGAGAATTATATGTTGTCCCATTACGGCTCAAGTTACAAGATTCCTGCCCATATGCACAAATCGCATGTCCTGCCGTATTTCCGTCTTTATCATCCATGTAGAAGCAAAGGAATACCGGGACCCCGCCTGCTGAGACTTTATCAGCGAGGTTCTTCAAATCATTTATTTTTGTTTGCTCTGGTTGCGTTTGATAACTTGCAAATAAATCTGCAGAAGGAGAAAGGTTTTGCGTCACATAATAATAACCAATAGCAGATTTCGCCGCTTGATTTTTCGAAACTGCATGAAGGTTTGCTGCTCCTGATTGGAGGCGGTCAACAGAGAGACGTTCTGTTTTAGCCAAAATAGTTGTAATGGCCATTCCGTAGCAATTGCCGTCAGTTCCTGATGATATTTCTTTTCTGATAAGCGTACGCTCTGCATTGGAAAGATTTGTGAAGAGCGCATCATAGTCCTCTTGTGTTAACGGAATAGGCTTTGCTGAGTAATTTGCAAAGTTCCATGTGTCGACCATGAAATCAAGGCGATTGTCATTTTCATTTATTCCATTCACGAAGATTGAATCATATCCAGTAACTGTCGATGAAACCTCTGATGTTACTGTAACCGAATACTCAAGGTTGCGATCTTCCGTTGTCACAGGAATTTTGATTATCCACGTGTAATTGACCGTGTCGCCAGTTGATATTTTAAGATTAGTGTTGTCCTGCTTGCCGTCCTTGAGTTCCATTCCAGAGGCAAGTGTCAATGTTGTCTTTGCATTAATCAAATCAACGGCATAGTTATTTTTGATGGACGCTTTAACTTTTCAGGTTAGTAGCGGCACATTGTTTTCCGATTCGGAAATCACGGTATGGCTAACAGAGACTTGCACGTAGTCTTGGGCTAAGTCTTTTAGATTGAAACCACACCCCGCCAAACTTGACAGCAAAATGAGCAGTGCAACAGCAGTAACGAAAAAGCGAAATGAGATTCTTTTTTTATTTTTTTCATTATTGGTACAACTCCTCTCTAGTCCACGTTCTTTATTTCTGATAATAGTAGTGCAGTAGCACTGCTAAATTCTTCCATTTTATGGTTAAAGTCCACCTCACTAATGCCTTTGGTTGGGATTGCAGCAAGCTTTGCTTTTAATTGAGCACAATTGTTATGCGCTTTTTCGCGCTTTGTTACGGCCTTTTTATGTTCATCATGGTAATCGTTGGGGCTGTTTTTCAAAGCAATACATTCAAAAAACGCTGTAAAAAGGGCAGCTAATGGTGTGAATATCTTTTCGATGAAATCGTTGCTAACTTTTTCTGGAACCGTAACCCACAGATATACAAGCCATCCTGCACAAAAAAGTGCACCGAGTTCCATAACAGTGTAAATAAAATTTTTGATAGTTCCAAGGCTGCTATGGTGGTTAACTATTCTTTTGGAGTCTCCGTAGATTTCATCATAGACATCCTTAAGGCTATCAATGCTACGTTCACACGAACGACACCTCTGTTGGCGTGTTCTGTTACGCGAATTTTTAGTTTCTGCCTCTATTGTCTCTTTAAGTGTCTCAATTGTATTGTCTGCCCTTAGAAGCTTCTCCTTTAGTTCCTGTATTTCCTTTGTCTGCGCGGAATTTTGCTTGTTTTCACTTTTCGCTTCTACTTTAACTCTGTGCCTTTCTCGGACTGCTTCAATATACGTTACATCGTAATACTTTTTATAAAAATCGTTACCAATAAAGAATTGAGCTATCGCCATTGATATCATTATACACACCAAGATAGTAACAATACCTTCAAATGAAATCCTTGGTATCCATTTTACCATCAAAAAGAATGCAGCAAAGGCAAGCGCCACAACCACCAGATGAACTATGAATTGCAGAATTATGTTTTTTGTGATTACTGACAAGTGTTTTTTTTTCATGGAACATTCCTTCCTACCACTGCGAACCGCTACCGCGTGCAAGGTTATTGTTATTTTTTGAGTCCCCGTAACCTAACCGCCACCAGAAGAACGTACAATGATTGCCCTGAAGAATGTGGGTAGTAAGGCAAACAGCAGTACCATTAGCAGACGGGCGGGAGGTGCTGGCCAAAAGTCTTTCAGGCAAAACTCCATGACAATGCCTGCAAGGACACCTGTTAAAATTTTAGGTATCAGCAACTTTTTGAAAACGTCAAGGTTGTAGAGCATGAAGGACATGGCTCCGCTCAGTGCGATACCAATCAAGGCGATAAACAGAATTCTCAGCACGGCGAAGAGTGTTGAATTATAGTCAAACCCATAGCGGTAATCAAGCAGCACCCGTGAGAGCGTTGAGCCAGAGAGAATCTTTGAAAATGTCCCAGCCAGTTGATTCATCTCCGAGATTTGATAATTCATGCCGCCAGTTCTGGTTGAGAGGTCCAGTAACAGACTGTTACGCCAGAAAGTATTGTCGGTGCATTGGATGGTATTTAGAACGAGTCCTTTCTGATTGTACTCTGTCGTGATTTTTTGTGCGTCCACAAAACTCGCACCATCGGACATTAGAATCACCATCGTGGTGGAATTAGTATCTACTGGAATTTGAGCAGCAACTTCCAAGGCAGATTGAATGTCAGTACCACCATTTGGTTCGAGCCCATCAAAGGCGGTCGCGATTTTAGTTCTAAAAGCAGCATCAACCTTTGTTAATGGTACAGTTGTTTCAACATTGTCGGTGAACAAAATTACAGCCACGTTTTTGCTGTCATCAAGCTCGTCCACAAAGGATTTAACAGCAGAAAACCTATCTTTTTGCGGGTCTGAGCCACTCATACTTCCAGAGTTATCAATTGCTATTATGTAATTATCTGCCACTTGAAGTATCGGCTTTGCAGCGGACAACCCATAGAAAAATTGAAAAATACATCCCAGTGCGAAGAAAACAACAAGGCTCATAAGCGGTAGCCTTTTTAACTGGTCACCCCAATGAGCAGTAGTCCAAACTCGACTATTTAAGCGCGGGTCAATTTTCTCGCAAATAAGTACCGCCAAGAAGATGAAAAACATTAACTGCGCAAAATACAACCCGACTAAAACAACCGAAGGTAATGCCCCGCCAAGCAGAGTGATTAAGAGTTCACCGAAGATGAAGCCCACCACTCCGCCAATGAGCGCACCAACCAGAAGCAACAAGTTAAAATGCTTATTGCCAACGGTAGATTGCTCATCATAAAAGCCATCGTTGTTACTGTACATCTTCATTTACCTCCTTGGATTATCGCCGTTGCTCACACCAATTCCAAATATGCCATCTGACGAAAAGTAGTCATCTTTTACGGGAATCATAGAACCAGCAATCTTTTCTCGTGACAACGCCATATTCGTCCTCTACCCAAAGAATTAGGTGATGGTTATCAATGGTAAGCGTTGTCTCGGCTTCATCCAGTTCTGAGATGTCTTCCTTGTCAAAGAAGAATGAGTCAGCCCAGATATAACTGAGCTTTTTGACTGCGTTTTCCTTGCCGTCCGCAGTCGTTGTGATTAGCAGAGAGGTTTCTTCTGTTACTAAGGAGCCAATGTTTGCAGATTTGTTTTTTAAATCAACGCTAATTTGCGAACCCGCCTTGAATGCAGGGATAATAACCAATATTGCAAAAATCACTACCATTACTATTTTGGTTGTTTTGAACTTGTTTTGACCAATGAAGTTTCTATGGTTTAACATCCACATTACAATGCTGGCAAAAACAAATATTGCAGCAATCGTGATTATCTTCTTATCGCTGTATCCGTTTTGCAGGGCAATCGTACTTGCGGCACCAGCAATACTGAACAGCAGTGTAATCCAGAAAACAGCATCCTTTACCCACCCAAAGGCAATCTTGTTTAAGAACAGTACCGCCAACAAGCCAACAATCAGCGAAAGCCAGAAATAGATATACCCTGTGTGGATAAGGAAAATCGAAAAAACAACACTTGTGGCAGCAATCAGCAACCAGTAGAACTCGTTTTCGTTGAGGGGGGAATCCACTCTTGTTAGTTGCCAATAGCCATTGCGCTTGATAAAGTGGTTTGTAAAACCAAAGAATAAAAGGGCATACACGCAAATAGCTATCCAACTAAAGTCAAAGTAGAAATAAACGGAGGCTTTTACAACCCACGCCAAGCCAACAAGACCGCTTAGAAAAATAGTGTCCTCGTCAAAGCGGCGTTTGCCATAATGCAGTCCCATGCCGACAATCGACAGCAACAACAGCGTTATTCCAAGCACGGAATACCACGGAAATACCGTAACAGAAAGGAATGCGTTGATATTGAACTGCGACAAACTGTAGGAGGGGAAAAGCACCGGTAATACAAGCGAGAACACGGCGAGAAAAAGCGCAACCTTTGACACCCTACCTATTGCCTTTTCATCCGATGTTCTATTCGCACGACAAAGTGCAATTAACCCAAAGACTGCAAATATCGAAAGCTGCTGTGCCAAACCCGTCAAATACACACCTGACCAGAAAAACAGAGAGATACTAAATACCGTTAGGAACAGTCCTAAGTATTTGTAAATGGTCTTGGTCGCAAGAGACTCTCGTTTCTTTGCATTGCTAATAAAAATCCTGCCAACCACGAAACCGACAATCAACGAAACGATTTGCACGGGCATATTGCGGTCGAATCCGTCTGTGAAGAGTGAAGTCGTGAACGCATCCAACAACTGCTCATAATGAATTGCTAAAATCCCTAAGAAAGACAGCAGGATGTAAAGGTCAACCTTTTCAACAACGCTCTGGTCTTTCTGATAAACAAGCGCAATCAGAAAGATTGCACCGACTGCCACTGCTGCCCCTGCTAACCCGATGAGGGAAAAGTTGAGTATCAGCGAGTATCCAACAACAAACACGCTGAAAATGCTAATGCAAAGATTCTTAATCTGGTTTTGTGTCATTTTCATTTCCCTCATTTACGCCAATACCAAAATGAATGCATACAGTGCCCAAACAAAATACTGAACTGCCACAAACCATCGTATACCATTAAAGCGCTTGTTGCGGTTATTTATTATTGCCAAAGCATATGCAGCAATCGAAATGACTATCAAAATAATTCCAATTGCAAGCCTACTTGAACCAGTGAATATGCCTGTATGGAAGAAGACCATAAACGTAATCATCAAAGCAAGTATTACCCCAGAAAACACCAAGGTGGTTTTGTTGGCACTGTATTGCTTGTAAATATCTTGTAGCGATGTCTGCTGTTTCTTACCCATAGCCAGCGTTCCAGGTCTTGTGTAGTAATGGTGTGCAAGGGTGTAGTCTCTTACCAAAGGGTCATCTGACTGATAAAATAAATCGCCTAATAGGACTGCAGCTCTCGTATTTCCTTGTTCGGCTGCCGTTTTCATTAATTCCATAGCCTTTGTTCTATCAATGTCCGTCCCGCACTCACCATACAGATAGCATCTGCCAAGCAAATAAAAGCCTTCTGAAATGCCGGCAACACAAAGACTCTTGATTACTTCAACCGCCTTTTCAGCGGCGATACCCGCAGCTTCAGGAAGTTTGTCCTTCTTTTCTCCGTAAGCACTTTCGTAGGCTTTGTGTAGTTCAATAGCTTTTTTTGTTTCGGCTTCAGCCATCACAGATGGCATAAGTGCGTGAAGTTTGTATTCGATAGAGCCATTAACCAGTTGCGGACCATTTTCAATAGCGAAACTCAAACCACATGCGTAGAAAACATCAGCTATAAGAGCGATTGCACACTTATACGACAGCTCAGTTGAACTAACAACGCTATGTACTGCGTTATCCACATCAACCATATTTAAATCTGATTTTGAGTTAAGGATGAAATCGGGCAGCGTGCTACAACTAAACACCAGCGAGAGTTGTGCCTTTGTCGTTGGAGAGAGTTTCAAGCTCTTTATTTCCTCAGTTAATAGCTCAATGTTCTTAAAAACATCAAAGCCTTTCTTTGCGATTAGTGATTGCAGTTGTGTCGCTACGACAGAAGCATCTGCTTTTGTCTCGTATTTGCCAACCTTGCTGCGTATTGTTTCGAAATTCATGTTTCTCCTCCTTAATAATGGATTACTTGCAATTAAGCCTTGCTTTGCCAGCGACCTTGCATTCGAGAAACAATCTCCGACTCTGCTTGAATTTTAGCGGCCAATTCCATCGACACACCTTGTACAATAGGTGCTGGTGGATTTTCAACGAGCTCTTTTGCGGCCGCTAATCCTAATCCGATTATCTCGCGAATCACCTTGATAGCTATTATTTTTTCCGTCTGCGGCGTTTTCGTCAAAATAACATCCTGGAATCCTACAGATGCCACTTTGCTTTTCAGTATGCCAGCAAGCTCACCCAGCTTCTCTTTTTTGTCTTCATCAAGTTCAGCATCGGGAACCGTAACCTCTGTTAATGTCGAGGACTCAGTGTCCAGCAACTCATTTGTGGCATCATCGAGAGATGGTAGTTCTAATTCTCCCTGTTCGACCTTCTTCGTCGCATTGTTTTGTGTTGCCGGTACTGAGGCTTGAGCGGTTTATCTGTACACAAGTTGGACTTCATGTTCGTCTCCAAGTAGAGCTTCTTTCCATTCACGAGGAGAATAAAAAATTAACTCATCGGTTGAACGCATCACGTTCGCCGTCTGAAATACATTGTGGAACATATTTCTTATATGTTGCGGGAGCTCGTTCCAACGATCAACAAATAATTCGTCTTTTGCAAATCCCGTTTCCCCGCCAATGTGGTTAGTATCGTCTCTTTCGTCAAAGATAAAGTATGCGTTTTTATGATAAACTCTCACCCAGCTATTGTGTTCAAGTTCGTTTGCATTTGGCTCATGTTCCATAACCTTGCCTTGGTATGGAAGTCGGCCGACGAGTAGTTTGAACAGAATAACGGCTATCGAGTAGTAATCTGATGCTAAATCCATGAGAGATTTACGGCCATCCATGTAATAATACGAGTCGGCATAATCTGGATTTACTCTCTTCTTATTGACATGACGAGTGCTGAAAAGGCCAACCACACGTTGTGTTGAGAAGCTGAAATCAAACATGACATTGTAGTTCTCTTTTTGATAAAACATATTCAAACCAGAGAACTCATGATAAGCATACTTGGAGTCATCGAAACGACACCAAGCATCAAGCAAGTTTGGCACAAACTTCTTCACCCACGGCATATTCCACCCTGCTTGCATATCGTTGGATAGCAGGGTGGCGATGGTTTCAAAAATGGGTAATGCCCTTATCGGAAACACAAGTGCATACTGCGTTTTCTCGGGTTGCTCATCCAAGATGATGACATCGACAGGCCATATATAGTGCTTCAAATCCACGGGTTTCCTTATTAGCTCCACCCAATAACTCAATTCAATGTCGTTGTTCAAGTCATCTGGAAACTCCGTGACATAGAAGAGGGCTTCGGTTTTGACATGCTGAATGATGTTCTTACTTTTGCCAAACACCTCATATGAACGCCGATTGGCCGAAAAGTAGAAGTTGTATCCACTACAGCAACTATACAGCATTGATGCTTCTTCTATTTTCTTTGCATAGTTCACGCTCACCGCCTCCTGTTTTTCTTGTCATCGTCATCATCCCTGTTCTTCCTTTTGAAAACACCACCAATGCCCGAGAAGAGCGATGACTTTTCAGAAGACTCTCTCATCTCACGTTTTTCTTTGCGTTGTTGTCTTTTGATATCCTGCTTTGCGTGTTTTTCATGCTCTTTGATAACTTGAAGGGCTTCAGCGGCCACCTTTGAGTATTCAGTTTTCTCCTGCACATATTCTGTTAGGTACTCTACAAACCGTTCCTTGGTTTGTTCGTCCTTCAGAAATTCAGAACGAGGGTATGCCCTTTCAAAACATTTGGAAATAGGGCGAATACGGTTTTCTATCAAAAACCGTGCCGGGTTTTTCTTCTCTTGGCAGAGCAAAAAAGCCAACGTCAACCAAATGTCAAGTTGAGTGTCATCAATTGCATTGCGATTTTCCACGCAAGTGTCCAGCAATTTTTTCACAAGCAAGGAACGTTCCTCAGCTGTAAAAAGTTCGTTCTTTTTGGGAAACAGATAATTCACTTGTTCGCTTAGCTGACGGACATCCCCGGCAGTAAAATATTGATAAGCACACAGGATTTCGAATACCAGTTGGCACGTTCTGTCATCTTGCAGCACGACATCCTTGTATTTTTTTTGCGAGTCTATCTCCAAATCTGCATAGTTGAATTCGCGCCAATATTCTTTTTTCACATATGCTTTTGCTTTGGAAGTAGCCTCTGGACGGTCACTAAGAACCGCACAGAGCAAGTCATTGGTATTTGACATCAACATAAACGGGTCTTTATTTTTCTCCACGAGCAACTTCAGATAGGCACAAACCATTTTGAAAAGGCTTACCTGAATTTTGCTCCTATCAAACAATGTCTTTGTTTCCTCAAAAAACGCAAGGATGTGTTCTTTGTCATTTGCCGTCTGTTCGGCAATCAGCCCTGTATACAACTGGTTTAGAATCTCTCTTCCTTTTGAATCTCTGTCCAGTAGATTCCTTATCTGAATAAACGACTCAGACTGCCTGTTGCTATATGCAGCGAAAAGATACTTTGCACCTTCATCAACAGTCATGCGGCTAATTTTTTCTGAATTGTAGAGATAGCCACATTCAATTAAATCTTGGTCACGAGTCGTCTCCAGCTTTTTGCACAGCTTTTCAGACAAGACATCATTGAGAACAACCTTATATTCGACAATATAGCCCAACACATATTGAATTTGCTGGTCAATATAGGGATGGCTAATAGGAGCACTCAGAAGTTCATTCAAACGCTTGCAAAGAACTTCTGGTGTGGCGGTCATGTTTTCGTTTTGTTCGTCTGAAATCAAATCATAGGCGATTTTATACAAATCAAGGGATGTTGTCTGCGCGCTACCAAACAAATCCAACTTCTCCTCTAAACATTTGAAGTAATCGTCAAGGTTTGCATTGTCCTTGTAATTATTAGGAACGAATCTCATGAACTCATACTTTTTCCATCGTTTCAAAACCACATCGCTAATGACATTGTTTTCGCCCGTTTGTGGGATAAGATGATAATTGGACGCACTTTTAATTTTGCGGTCAAATATGATTGTCTTTACTGCACCACTCTGCAGTTCATATGTGGCGTATGTGATTTTCTTTCTGAACTCAAAGGGCAGGGCGGCATAAATACAAGTCATGAACTTACGAATTGTGTCCGGCGCACAATCGCAGATGATATGCAGAGAGTTTTTCGCCTTGCTATCGAGAATGAAATAGACACACTGAACAAGGGCGGCATAACTGTCTTTGTTTAATCCAAGTGATTCTACAGCCTCGCTCAACGAAAACGGTATCTTTTTGGTCAGCACTTGCGGTGCAGAAGCTGTTTGCGCAATTTCAAAAGCAAAGTTGCTCTGCTCCAAACCAAGGACATCTTGGGGTGCCTGAACAAACTCATTCAATGGGAACACATACGAATGAGCAAACATAATCGGTCGACCTCTGTCATCAGCCGCCGCGTTGCATTTGATGAGCGTGTAGAACGCAAAATTACCATCGTTTTGAAGTTCGGTAACCAGTTGGCTACCTACATCCTCTGCATCAAAAGATGGCGGAGTAATATTTCCGTTTTGAAAGCGGGTGAACGCAGAGATAGCCTCTTGTGGCAGACCTGGGGTAGCGTTGATAGCTTGCCAGCCATCCCCGCTGCCTTTGCCACTTATCCTCGTGAAACATACTTGATAGTGAGTCATATCAATAATCCTTTCTTAGTCAGATTTCAAATCCAGTTTCCAAAGAGTTTCTTTTTAACTCCACCTGGACCGATTTTCCCCTTTTTCTTGCATTTGGGGTTTTCGCACCAATCTGCCGTTTGCATAGAACCACAGACAGAACACTCCCATTGTCCTCTCTTATCCCTGTAGCACTCAGGACAAAACTCGTGGACTCGCAGACGTTTTCCGCCGCAAGTGCTACTTTGGCAAGTCCAGTCTTCTGGCTCGTGTAGTTCCCCTTGACAAGCAATGAACTTGTACTTTAGGAGCAACCACGCAATTGGTTCCATTACGCGCTTCGGAATAGGCGGCCCCGCAGGTGTATCCAGGTCTGTTCCTTCAATCTTTTTTGTAGAAGTGCCGATAGCAGAAAAAAGGAAGTAATTGTAATTAGCATAAAGGTTGTGCATACGCATATGCAATTCATTGTCGTTCCTTTGCACAAAACCTTTGATTGCATCATGGATGTCATTATAATTGTTTGCATTGAATTTGGGTAAGTAGAAGCCACTATTATCTTGGATGGGCTGTATGTCATCCAAATTCTGTTGTATCATTTCTTGCGCAATTTTATCCCCCTTGGAAATGCAAATGGCAATCGGCAGATTTCGAACTTCGTCTGAGTGTTTGTTTTGGAAAACTTGATGTATAGTTTTCAAGACTTTTACAGGTTGCGCCGTGCTTGAAGCCTCGGTAAACTGCTCTGGGTCAATTACAATAAGTATGCCATCTGCATGTTCGACAAAGCGACCGAACCCCTTCATTTTTTCTGGGTCGACACAGTTTTCACCTGCAATATCGTAAAAAACAAACGTGTGGTAGAGTTCTTTGTTGTCCTGTTGATACATCAAATCAAAGCATAATGGTTGCATCAATTGCTCTGGAGGACTACCAATAGGGAGTTTCTTGCCCATAATCACGGGATTTGCTTCGATATACTCTTTGGCGTATATTGTAGTTGGGGTTACGGTAATGCTAAAATAACTGAGTTGGTTTGCGATGTATTTGCAAATTTGCGAAAGATATACTGTTTTGCCTGCACCAGTAATACCAATCACAGAAACGAACTTGACAGGATACTTGCCGTATGCACCAGGCAATGGATTGTGGCAATGAGGGCATACTCTTCGTTCGGTTTTTTTGCCGAAGCAATCAATAGCAGCATAAATCATGCCATGCTCGTTAAGAACATCTCTTTTCCTTTGGGGAGAGCCAAAGAACTGCGCATGTTGTGGATTCTTTGGGTTAAATATCGGTCGTTGAAACGGCATAACGCTGGGAGCCTTACCGTCGCGGCTAACAGATGATTTCTCCGTTGTGCCACCGAATTCTTGCCAAAATGCCTCATACACAAGATCTTCCTGCTTCATGAATTTTTCTCTGCGTTCGTACTCTGCAATCTGTGCTTTGATTTCATCGCTGCTAAAGCGACTATCCATTTCAATCTCTTCCCTTGAACGGCTCTCGTTCTTGGGGTCGAGTTTTTCTTCCGTGAAGACTGTCTCCATACGAAAATGCACTTCATCGTCCTTGAAGTGTGTGAAGCAGTAGGGGCAAGTAATATCGTGTCCGGGCATAATCATCATCTCCTTATTTGTCAGCGGGTTAGCAATTTATAGCCATTCCCAATTGCAGCATCTATTTTTGGGGGCTTTGCATTAAAAGCTGGAACGCTAAAAGGCTTGCCAATCATTACCTTTGTTATTGGGTAACGATATTTACACCCATCAAATGTGTAATGCAAACTCCCATCAACATACCCCGGAATATTGGGGATGTGTATCGAGTAATATTGTTTTTCCTGTACATGAGAAAACAGTTTTTTCTTGACTGGTTCTGCCTTAATATGAACCTCTACATTTGAAGATACATTGCATTGATATAGGCAGGCATCATTTGGCACGTACAATTTGCAAATATCGGTTTCGGCATCGTACTCGCAACAGAATACAGCGTATGTTGCAGGACTCACTGTGAATTGGTAGTTATTTACATAACCTTTCGGAATAACCGCAAAAAACCGATTGTCATTATATCGAATCTCTTTGCCTGAGAGAATTTGCTCATTCGCATGTTTCACAATTTCGTTTTTTTCCTCTTCGGCGAACCTTATGACCGAGCCATATTCTGCACGGATTACCAAGTGGTGAGTATTACCGAGGATATCCCACTTAAGCAGATTGTCAACCTGCACAATGTTAGAAGCGTAGTGCTTTTCATCAAAATCTATTAACTGGAATTTCATAATGCAATCGCCTCCTCCTATAAACTAAGATTGTCTACGCTACAAGCATAGAACCAAATTGACTCTGCCATATCATTGTTGCAAGTGTTGAAAAACGTCCGAGTAACTTCTGGGGGAATCGCTCTGTCATTCAGATATCTAAACAACAGATTGTTATTCGTGCCCTTAGTATTGAGAAGGTATGCCTCAAAGGTTCTCGTCTGGAAAACATGCTTTGAAAAATAACTCACGCGTTCATCTAAGTTTTTAATTAGTTCTTGCCCAATGAACTCTTGTGCACGTTTTTCTGTATCAACATTTCCTAAACGTTCAATTAGTTCCTCCGAGAAAGAGAGCTTATAAACAGGGTCGCTCTCAAAGAACACTTCAATGGCTTCCAAAAGAATTTGAAGCATAGCCGCCTTATCGTTCTCTATTTTGAGAATGCTCTGGAATAGAGCATTTAACTTACTGGTATCGTTAAAATACCGCTGTATCTTGTCTCCATAGAAGGTCGTCAGATTTTTTCGCGTACCTTCTTCGCCAACAGCAAACATTTTTTCAAGTTCCGAACACAACTGCTTGAACTGCTCCATGCAGGTCTCAGCCTTTTGAACAGCAGCCGTGAGAGCGTCGTTTGACTTCGCTCGTAGCTCAATTGCTATTGCCTTTTTAACTTTCATATCAATAGCGGCTTGAACTTGCAATTTGTCTGGATTCCCCAATGCAATTTCAGCCTTATCAAAAACAGTTCTTCTAACTTCGTTTGATATTCCATTAACAAGCTGAGCTGCGTTCAAAGCACCAGAAAGCAAGGCGACTATTTCTTTTGTAACAAAGTCGCTTCGATTCAGCAATTCAGCATCGACAACCTCAAAATGGTTTTGTTCTAAGAACTTCTGCAAGCAACCATCAGTTGTTCTATTGAACTCATCAAAGGTTCTATCTGGAGTTGCTTTTCCCGGAAGCCAGTTCATAAACTCTCGTGGAGGCAAAAGCTCTTTGATTTCCGAGTAAAACCTTTCATAGACCTCAGAACGACCTTTATTTATTTCCAAGGCGTTTGTCAGCATATCCGCATCGACAGTTTGGGTCGCAAGTAGTCCTTTCAGTTTACTCATAATAATGGTCAATGAAATCATTACAATTTCTGCCATCGGTTTCTGGACGAAACCATATGCTGCCGTCAAGGCGGGCTTGCCACTGCCATACAAATGTGCCCGCCGGTCGTTATAATCTGGACAGCGAGTATTCGTAAGCAAAACAATGTCAGCGAACAGATTGAAATTCGCATAGTCGCTTTCGGTGGGATCGATTTTGATAAACGAACCGTTCTTGAGCCGATTCCCAAAAACAAAGACGGAGTCGTATAGATGCGTGTTTTTTCCACCAACATTTTCATCTTGGTAGAGGTCGCGGATTTTGTTTTTGATTCCCTTTGCCAACGCTGTCATCTGTAGCGATTCGTTTAATATCACCATAAGCATTGAGAGAGTAGAAACACCAATAGTATCCTCGACGAAATTTATCGTAGAATACCATTTTCCAAATTCCTCAGCTGATTTTACATCGGTTGTATCAACAACACAGTAAAGTGCGATGCGCGTCATATCAGTAAATACATTTTGGGAAGAAAGCAAATCCGTAATCTGTGTTTTAACATCGAATGCAGTAAGGTCGCTACCACTCAAAGCATCTTTAATATTGCGTGAGTCAACATTTTCAACGGTGTAGAATTTTATGTAATCTGCATTACCGCCCCAACCACGCGTAATATCCTCCAAGAGGTCACGGTGATATTTAGAACTACGTTCGCCAAAATAAACCACACACGTAGGATAGTGCGGTCTTGAAAATTCGGCACTTGCTATACCATTATTTCCCAACAGCCCAACTGAGCCGTGAATTAGTTCTTTAACAGTTTCCATATCTGTAACTCCTTAAAACACGAATTAAAGAGGGTCGCGCACAAGCCATGTTCCATAGGCACACATCCTTGAACGCGCCCCCTTTTGCTTTAGTCAAGGTCAAATCGATATTTTCTGGAGAAACGCGATAATGTGCCTTTCATGTTCGCCAGATACTCCTTCAATTCGCCGATTTCACTTGGGAACGCTTCAGCTGCTTCCTGAATTAGGAACTTCAAATCCTTGAGTTCCTTCCAAACCGCCCTACTTGTTTCAACGGCTTCTTCTCTGAGCGGCAAGGCTTTTAGTGTCTGCTCCGCCGATTCTTTGAAGGCATCTCGAACATCGGCTTCCAACTCCTTGAAGCTGATAAATGCCTGGTAGAGCGGCACACCGCCTCGCTTCATATCGGGACTTGAAAGCGTATATTTTGTGCCGAATTCATCCTCACACTCAACAACAGGCGGCGTAAATGTAATTGCACCAGTGAAGAGAGCGTTTTGGAAGTTTATGAGGTCACTGTCATCTTTCGGCTTGAGCCCACTTAAAACCGCTTCAATTTCCCTCATCTTTGCAACTTCGGCCTCAACAACTTCTTGCAACCGTGGTGATGAGATAAAGTGGTCAATGCGAACCAATCGCTTGTTGATCTCTGGCAATGAAGCGGTCGCATCGTTGGGAATTAAGATTTTATCCGGCTCAAACTGTATGTTAGCCAGCAGAGCATTAATCTGGTCGATGGCTTCAAGCTGCTCCACCTTTGTTTTTCCGGCAACCTCAACTTGAATTCGGTGGATTTCTTTGATAAACGATTCTGCAATAAGATGAATACCAAAGTTATTGCCATCAATCGGTGCAATAATCTTCTTTGCTTCCGCTTCTTCATATAGTTTGCTGGCAACATCCGCCGCGTCCTTTAGTATACTGCAATTCTGCGCGTTCATCAAACTATACGCTGTGGGGGAAGGCAGGTAACGCCAATCGCGTCCAACAACATATTCGCCAGAATCGTTAGTGAAGTTTTTGCCTTCATATAAGTGCTTACCAACAGAATTGTCCTTAACTGAATTGTTCTCATACTGCAACAGTCCTTGATATCCAAATAGCGGAACACCAACAAGGCAACGCATGATGGAGATTCTGTCTTGGATATGGCTGTTTCGCGGAGTGAGCTCGCCGGGTGCTTTTGAATCTGACAACTGCTGTGCAGCTTGCGAAACCTCTTCTGAAACAGCTGGGAATGTGATGTAGCCAATCTTCGAGGCAGCGTTCACGTTGTACACGGATGAGGTCCAAAAAAGAGGCGTTGCGTGACCATCCAACGTATTCATAATATCATCACGAATACGTTTAATCAGCTGGTTTGCATCGGTAGTATTGTATTTGTCCTGCAGGTAGCTTGTCATGGTTTTTTGAGAATACAAACTAAACAACGCAGTGAAATACCTGTTTACGATAGTGAATATTTCGTTTTCATTGCCGTTTATCCACGCATTGATGCCTTCTTCGCTCAGCATGTTTGTCAAGAAGTCCGTTGCCTTTGCAGGGACATCCATTTCTTTGATGGTCAAATTCAAATTTGCCTTCAAATCTTTAATCTGAGCAAGCGGGAATTCGAATGTTGATACGCTGTCAGAAAGCGAATCAAGGTATTCACGGTTTGCAGCAAATGTATCAATTAAGCTACCAATGGTGTTTCTGAAAACATCCATAAAGTTGCTTGCAAGGTCAGTGAGTTGCTTGCGCAGTCTCGCCAATAGATCCTGCATTTTGCTGAAAACAATAAGGCGTGTGTCGTGGATAACCAGCAACCGAGTGGCATCACGATACTTCACATACTTTTTTTTGCCGTTAAAAGCATTTGAATTCTCAAAGAAGTCACGTTGTGCCTGTTCCCAAGCTCTCTGCAATTTTTCTTCTTGAACATTCTCTTGTTCATACTTGCTTTGCACCTCTGCCAAATACCCGTCAATAGTGGCAATCAAGTCGCTGCCTGCTGTACTTCGGAGAACGGCGGCCGCAAAATAGGGACCGCGTTCTGGGTCAGTTGCAATAACTCTTAGTGCCGTGTAAATTTTAGAAACAAGCGAACGAGCCGCATTTGAGGTGTTTTCTGCAACTGGGTTGTAGTTTTCCAAGTCCTTTGTCAAAGCCACAAAGTTGCGCTCTAAGAACTGTTTCAGTCTGGCTTGATGGTCTTTGAAAAAGGTGACCGTCAAGTCATCATTACCTTTTGCATCCTGCCACTTAACGTCTGGACGCGGGAAACCCATATCGCAATTTTGTGTCAGCTGCGTAAATAGCGCATCATAACGCAGCCCGTTCTTTGCGATAAACTCTTCTACTTGAGCCTTTGTAGGGTTGTATTTTCGAATATCCCCAAAGCGCTCGAACATTTTTGAAGCCAAATATGTCAGAACTTCTTTGAACGGCAAAGTAGCGTTTGAGGCACCCAAAACACAATATTCGTAAAGCCCCCCATAGCCCTTGTCAACTTGAGCTTTTTTGGTCGTGAAATTTGAGATGTGGGATTCCATTGTGAAATTGTTGTTTGTCTTTACGACAAAATCCATGAAGTAGTCTGTAACAACGTTCATGGCATATTTATATGCGCCCTTTATGACATTGCCGTTTGCATCTCTGGCACTCACCAAATGACAAATATCAACAGGTGGCTTTTGACTCTCCACTAAACCAATACCACTATAGTTTTGAGACCATTTATCGCCGTTGCTTTCAAAATTCATGCAATAGTCAAGGTCTTGCAAAGAGGCATAACCATTTACTTGCACATTGGCTTCGGTTTCACGGTCAAGTCCAGCCGCAATATTAACGTCGGGTAGGAAAAAATATCCGCAAATGAAACTGCCGTCGTTCTCTCTCTTAAGTGCTTCTTGAACAAGATAGCAAACATCCAAAAATGTACCTGCACCAGTACCGCCACTGAGACCACTAAAGATATGCACATAGGTCTTTGGCCGTTTCAGCCCAGACTTTGCCTCATTGACCAACGAGATAATCTTTATAGCAAAATCTTGCGCACGTTCCATAAGAAAGTAGCGACCAAGCTGACGAATACCGCTGGCTCCAGCCTTTGAAGAAAGAGCCTTGATGTCCTTGTACCGTAACCATTCCTTATATTCAGGCTTGTTATCCAACATCGGCCCATTCTCTTTGAAAAGTTCGTTGATAGCACCGCCGTATGAGAGGTCGAAAAACTCCGTGTCCAAATCAATCTTGCTGATGTCCGCAGACTCTTCGTTGGCATGTTCCATGCCGTTCTTGTCGGTATCTACCGCTAAAAATTTTATGTGTGAATAAACCGGCACCGCAGAGTCGGGGTTGTCGGGTTTGACACGGTTGTAGATTTTTGCCTTGAGGTTTTTAAGGCAGTCCACTCCGGTACCGCCAAGACCAATGCACACGACGGCGCAATTGTCTTGTTCGGATTGTTGTGTGGCATCAATGATACCACCCTCGCAGGTGAGCAAAAGTTTTTGATACATGATAATTTCCTCCCAATTTTAGAATGAATAGTTGGTATTGTTTAAACGGCTAACAAACTTAACCCGAATACCTCGTTGAGCAAGCTCGTCTGTCGAAATGGTCACTTCATAACCATTGCCATCGATACGGAACTTTTTATCGACTTTTTCCGTCGCCATGGACTTTCTTTGAACGGCAAAGTAGCGTTTAAGGCTCCCAAAAGGCAATATTCGTAAAGCCCCCCATAGCACTTGTCAACTTGAGCTTTTTGGGTCGTGAAATTTGAGATGTGGGATTCCATTGTGAAATTGTTGCTTGTCTTTACGACAAAATCCATGAAGTAGTCTGTAACAACGTTCATGGCATATTTATATGCGCCATTTACGACATTGCCGTTTGCATCTCTGGTACCCACCAAATGACAAATATCAACAGGTGGCTTTTGACTCTCCACTAAGCCAATACCACTATAGTTTTGAGACCATTTATCGCCGTTGCTTTCAAAATCCATGCAATAGTCCAGGTCTTGCAAAGAGGCATAACCATTGACTTGCACATTGGCTTCGGTTTCACGGTCAAGTCCAGTCGCAATATTAACATCGGGTAGGAAAAAGTATCCGCGAATAAAACTGTTGGCGAGTTTGCGGCCAAGTGCTTCTTGAACAAGATAGCAAACATCCAAAAATGTACCTGCACCAGTACCGCCACCGAGACCGCTAAAGATATGCACATAGGTCTTTGGCTGTACCAGCCCAGTCGTTGCCTGAGTGACCAATGAGCTAATCTTTTCGACAAAATCTTGAGCGCGTTCCATGAGAAGGTAACAACCAATCTGACGGGCACCGCCGGCTCCAGCCTTTGCAAAAAGAACCTTGATGTCCTTGTGCCGTAACCATTCCTTATATTCAGGCTTATTCTCTAACATTGGACCATACTCTTTGAAAAGTCCGAAAATATCGCCGCCGTATGAGAGGTCGAAAAACTCCGTGTCCAACTCAATCTTACTGATGTCCGCAGAATCTTCGTTGGCATGTTGCATGCCGTTCTTGTCGGTATCTACCGCTAAAAATTTTATGTGTGAATAAACCGGCACCGCAGAGTCGGGGTTGTCGGGTCTGACACGGTTGTAGATTTTTGCCTTGAGGTTTTTAAGGCAGTCCACTCCGGTACCGCCAAGACCAATGCACACGACGGCGCAATTATCTTGTTCGGATTGTTGTATGACATCATTGATACCACCATCGCAGTTGAGCAAAAGTTTTTGATACATGATAATTCCCTCTCAATTTTAGAATGAATAGTTGGTATTATTCAAACGGCTAACAAACTTAACCCGAATACCTCGTTGAGCAAGCTCGTCTGTCGAAATGGTCACTTCATAACCATTGCCATCGATACGGAACTTTTTATCAACTTTTCCGTCGCCATGGACTTGCTCATCTGTAACAAAGAAAACATGGTCTTTCCCCGTTGCCTGAAAATAACACTTCGAGGTATTAAAGCCAGCCTCTTTGAGGTTAAACGCAGAGAGAGATATCCGACCACGCCCTTCCTCACGCTTTACTTCTTCGTAGTAATTACCCTCCTCATCAAACTGGGTAACATAGCAGGCACCCATAAATCGCTTGTTAAGGGCAATCCAGAGACCGATGCCGATAATAACCGCCGCTATCAATATTCCGCCAACCAGTAGGATGATGCCAAGGAGCGTCATATTTACGGTATTGACCAAAACATTAAACGTGCAGTACGCCCCATCTGAATCATATGCCCTTATTGCGAATGAACCTTTTGTCAAGCTATAGCTGTTCATCGTAAGTTCGCCGCCACTCAGTGTGTATTCATTTTCATTGAAGGCAGTGGATTCAACTTCATACCGCAATGTGCTATCTTGGGCATCCGTTGCACCAGGCGTTAAGTCAATGCCTTTCTTGTTGTCAGAGAACGGCCACAGAAGAACGGTTTCTTCAATATCCTTGTTTGCTGTAGGTGGCGTATTGTCAACATTGAGTTTTATGTTGTCTGTAAAGATATTGTACTCTTGCCCCACAATGTTCGCTCTGACTGTGTATGTACCGCTTTTGGGTGGCGCGAAAACATAATCAAAACCATCAGAACCGAGAGTCATGTCATACGCTTGTGTGTTACCCTGATCATCAGTAACAGAGAGGCTTGCTGTGAATCCGCTATATTGTGCGACTTGCGCATTCTGTCCTGCCTCGGTTAAAAACGCATTGATGGTTATTTTATCGTTTGCCATGTAGACATCTTTTTGTGGCGTTATCTTGATTCCAGATGATAAATTTGTGTTATAAACGATGTTGATTTGTATCTTATCGCCGGGAATCCCTTTGACTTGATACTTCCACTCACCGGCAAGCGGATCAACGATTTTCACCACATTAAAGGTGTTAGACGAATATGTAAAAGCAGCCATATCGTTCTTAGAATAGGGCTTGTCCGCTGGGTCGATAAAAGAATAATCGGAAGCCTTTCCTGACAAAACAATATTAACCTCTTCAACACCAACCGTTGGAATCTCAAATGTTCCATCAATTATCCCTGAGTCCGGGAAGGTTTTCTCATCGTCTTTATTCAGTTTGGAAGAAAAAATGAGCGAATAGTACATGCTAAATACATCTTCTAAATCGCCTGCATTCTTTACTTCTTGAAACTGACCGCCAGTGGCTTTAGCAATTTGCGCCAGTTCATCCGAATTTGCCGAACCATCGGCATTGAGACTCACGGTATAAATTTTATATCCTGAATCACGGGAAGATTGAATGGCATCGGCTTTTTGTTCCAAAGATAGCGTCTTCTCATCTTTTGTAGCCAAGTCGGTATTGCCATCGCTGAGAAGCAATATAATGGAAGGTAAATCTGCGTTCTTATCCTTGTCCAGCATTTCCGTAGCTGTTTTCAGCCCCTTGCCAATGTTGGTATAACCGGCGGCGGGAATCTTCTGGATATTCTCCAAGAACCCTCGTTTAATGGCAATACCATCAGCATCCGTTAGTTCCTGTTTGTACGCAATGTCTCCGTTAAAAACAACGGTTCCCACCCGATTACCGCGCTCGGCGAGCAGAGCAATAAACTTTCCTATCGCCTCGAACCTTAAACCGCTTTCGTCAGTGCTGTTCATGGAACCGCTTGCATCTCCAACCAACACAATGTTATAGCGATTGTAAGTGATTTTATCTGTTTCATTGGCTGCCTTCACGCCGAAAGCCCCAACGAAGGATAGTACCATAATACAGACAAGGAATACAGCCGCAGTGCCTTTGACAAATCTCATCTTCATACCTGTTTTCTCCTTTATGAATTATATAACGAAAAGCGACAAAAAACGCACATAAGGATACATAGATGTATCCTTAAAAATTATTGTACACTTTGTCGCGTTATTTGTCAATAGACTTCTCCCCAAAAATAAAAAATTTGTTATACTATAGTCATGAACTATGAATCCCTCACGAAACTCAGCGATAGTCATTTTAAACGTCTAGTTGGCGTTAAACGTCCAACCTTTGAATCTATGAGCAGTCTTCTTAAGACCGC
>NZ_BLLI01000027.1 GCF_011170085.1 Pseudolactococcus hodotermopsidis
ATTTTTGCTAAAATTTCCTTAGTCGTCGTCAATCCTCCTTGACTTGCACCAGCAAGCCTTCGTCGAATTTCCTAGTCTAAGAAAATTTTATCTAAAAATGAACAAAAGCAGTTTTTAGAGATGCCCTAAAAAAGAACAGGTCACTACTCAATGGTAGAATAAAGCGCCAAAGGTAACACAGGTTTGGTTATCTACGGTACTCCTTTTATGGCAGCTTGTTCTCTGGGAAATTAGCTATTTCAGTAGAGAAATGCCAAGCTGATCCGCGACTAAAGTATAGTAGAATCACACGACGAACCATTAACCTGAGGTATCCAATCCACGAATAACAGAGTGGTTGACTGTCGTTGAATCTTACTTTTGGCGTTTTCTTGTGCCATTGAGTTTAACTAAACCCTATTGCGAGAAAATATTTTGACTTGACAATGGGGCATTTATAACAGGAGTAGCCATGGGGCAAATTCAAGTAACAAACATGCGCTTTTATACGCATAATGGTGTTTTTACTGAGGAAAAAACGCTAGGGCAGCAGATTTCAGTGGATGTTGCGGTCGATTATGATATTGAAAACAAGGTCAAGGATGATGATCTGACGACGACGATTTCCTACGCTGACGTTTTTGAGGTCATCCGCGATTATGTGACGACACATGATTTTAACCTTATGGAGTCTGTGGCAAATGGTGTTCTGACCACTTTACTCGCAAAATTTCCGATGGCGGAAAAAATTCGGCTCTCTGTCAAAAAATATTCTGTGCCAATTGTTGGTGTCTTTGACGATGTGATTATCACAGTGGAGGGGCATAATGACTAGAGTTTATCTGAGTATTGGGACAAATCTAGGTGATAAATTGGCAAATTTACAATTGGCGATTGACAAATTAGCCAAACTTTATGAAGTGGTCGGTGTGTCGAAAGTTTACGAAACTGAGCCTGTTGGTCAAGTGATACAAGACGATTTTAATAATATCGCTGTGGTTTTAGAAGTTGCTGATAATTTGACACCCGAGACTTTATTAACTCAGACCCAACAAATCGAAAGTGAGATGAAACGTGTCAAAACGATTCACTGGGGCCCTCGAACGATTGATTTAGATATTTTGCTGTTTGGCGATGTGCGACTTGCAACTGAAAAACTCACGATTCCGCATGCTGAAATGCCTAATCGGCGTTTTGTCTTACAGCCATTGCTTGAAGTGGCGACAGAGATTTCTGACTCGACAGTAGCGCCGCTTGTTGAGCAACTTTTGCGCGAAACTTCTGATCAAAACTGGGTACGCCAGACTGCGCATATCATGAACTAAAAGTAGAAAGTAAACGATGAAAACCTTTTCTGACGATAAACAAACGATTTTAAAAACTAGCACGACACAACTGCTTGAAGTGATTGGCGATGACCCGACACGTGACGGTTTACTTGAGACACCAGAGCGTGTGGCGAAGGCCTATGCGGAGATTTTTGCCTCAACTGGCGAGACTGAGTTTAAGGATTACAAGTTATTTCCAACGGATAATGACTCGGATTTGGTCATTGTGGCAGATATTCCTTTTTATGCCATGTGTGAGCACCATTTGTTGCCGTTTTTTGGTACGGTAACGGTTGGCTATGTACCCAATGGTGAAATTATTGGGCTTAGTAAGATTCCACGTTTGGTTAATTGGGCGGCGCGTAGACCGAGTGTTCAAGAGAATCTGACGGCGCTGATTAGTGCAGAAATGCAGCGAATTACACAGCCAAAAGGTGTGGCAGTTCATGTCAACTCACGCCATATGTGCATGGAAATGCGTGGTATCAATCAGCCAGGGACTTTTACAACGACCAGTCTTTACAAAGGAACACTCAAAACTGATGCGCTTTTGCGCCAAGAATTTATGATGAAAGTGAGCAATGGCAAATGACTTTACCAACGCGCATTGTTTTAGCGAGCAATAATTCAGCTAAAACAGCTGAAATTGCCCAGTTTTTCAAACTTTATGGCATTAAGATTGTCAATTATCGTGACTTGATAGCTGAGCAAGTCTTTCCAGCGGAAACGACAGATAATCAAAGGCAAAATGCGATTGACAAGGCAACATTTATTCACGATTTTCTACCACAGGAATACGTCTTATCAGATGATTCAGGTATGTTTTTGTCCGCTTTTCCTGAGCGATTTGGTTTGAATACGGCGCGGGAGTTTCGGGCGCTGAATTTGAAAAATGTGCAAGAAGAAAATCACTATATTTTAGAGTTATACCAAAATGAAACAAACAGAGCGGCTTATTTGTCAGCATTTTTTGCGCTTGTGACACCTCAAAATCAACTTGTAACAGCTGAAGGTCGTGGTGGTGTTGCCATTTCTTTTGAAAATCGTGGGCAATTTGGTAAGGGATTGGACGAAATTTTCTTGACTGAAACAGGCAAAACGGTGGCAGAGTTGACGCTTGTTGCGCAACTTAATCATCAACATCGTGGTCGTGCGACTAAAAAATTACTTGCTAAACTGCAAAATGAACACATCATTTGGCAAGCAAATGGTCATGAATTGACACAAGAAACAGGGATTATTTATGGGATTTTAAATGTTAGTCCCGAGTCTTTTTATAACGGTGAGCATGTTGGTGGTGTTGCGGCGTCATTGGCACAGGCGACACAGCAACTGGCAGATGGTGCGGATGTTGTTGAGGTTGGTGGTCAAACGACACGACCGGGGTTTACACCATTGACACCAGAGGATGAGATTGCGCGGATTGTGCCAGTTATTGAGGGCATAAAAAAAGCCCAGCCGTATGCGGTTGTGGCGGTTGATACCTATAAATATGAGGTTATGGTGGCGGCGATTGAGGCGGGGGCTGATATTATCAATGATGTCAACGGTTTTACGGACGATGTGCGCAAACTTGAACTCATGGCGCAGACAGATGTCGGTTTATTGACCATGTTCAACCCGCGTGAAACGGCAATTTCGAGCGATATTTCGGCAGATATGGTGGCTTGGTTTGCGGAAAATTTGGCGACTTTGGAAGATGCGGGTGTTGCGCGAGAACGGATTGCGCTTGATCCCGGCGTTGGTTATTCTAAAAACTCAGATGTTGCACAAGATTTGGCAATGATGAACACAGTTGGCAATCTAAAATCTTTTGGTCGCCCGATTATGACAGCCATTGCCAATAAAGGTTGGGCGAAATTCATGTTTGATTTGCCAAAAGATGAGCGAGCTGATTTGTCGCTTGTTGCGGCGACTGAAATGTACCGCCGTGGTGCAAAAGTTTTGCGTGTGCACGATGTTAAATCGGCACGTCAGATGACCAGTTTTGTTGAAATACTTGAAAAGTCTCATTGAAAACAGTTTAACTAATTTTAAAACGTTTGATGAAAAGTATTGCGTTCACAACGAGCCCCTTTATTGCCGATATAATTATGGAAAATACTGTCATGTTGGAACAAGTTCCCCCAAAAAAGTGGGCTTGAAATGTTCTCGTGTCCCATCGAAATATTTATACTCAAAGCCATCCGAAAAGATGTCTTTTTTTAGTGATGTGTCCAGCCATTATCAGCTAATCTCCTTGTTTATCAGATTCTTCAAAATTCATGATTTAATTATAGCATAATTTTGGTATAATGGTTGTAAGGTAACTTTTGATAAAGAAAAGTGAGAAGCTATGATTGATTTATATTTGTCGCCAAGCTGTACGTCGTGTCGGAAGGCGCGGGCGTGGCTTACTGAGCATGGTGTGGCTTACAAAGAACACAATATTTTAACGCAACCGATAACTTCGGATGATTTGAAAAAGATTTTGGCGAAAACGGAAAATGGGACTGAGGACATTATCTCAACTCGCAGTAAGGTATTTCAAAAACTAGAGGTTGATGTTGATGATTTGACCATGAATCAGCTAATTGCGCTGATTTCTGAACATCCAAGTTTGTTGCGCAGACCGATTATTATTGATGAAAAACGTATGCAGATTGGCTTTAATGAAGACGAAATTCGGGCTTTTTTGCCACGCTCTTATCGTCAAGCTGAGTTGCGTCATGTGATGATGACAGGAGTTTAAATGTCAAATTCTAGTTATCAATATCCTTTGGATTATACATGGACAGGCGAGGAAATGGCTGCGGTTATTTCTTTTTTTAATCAGGTTGAAAATTTTTATGAAACGAAAGTTGCGCGTGACGAGTTTATGAGCGCTTATCGTCTTTTCAAACAAATTGTGCCGTCAAAAATGCAGGAAAAACAGCTTGACCGTGACTTTGAAAAAGTGTCGGGCTATTCAGCTTATCGAGCAATACAGGAGGTGTCAAAAAGTGAACGACAATTTGTTAAACATCAAGCTTGAATTTGCTAAAACGGCTGTCAAAATGGCGGGAGAATTTCTCAAAAGTCATCTCCATGATGAACTCGAAATCACGGAAAAATCGCGTTTTGACGATTTGGTGACCAATCTTGACAAAGCTGTGCAAAATCAGATTGTGTCAAAAATCGGCGAGAGATTTCCAAAAGATTTTATCTTGGCTGAGGAAGATGGTGTTAGGCACGATATTTCTGACGGCAATGTTTGGGTGCTTGACCCGATTGACGGGACGACGAATTTTATTGTGCAACGCGATCATTTTGCGGTCATGCTGGCGTATTATGAGAACGGTGTCGGCAAAATCGGTGTGATTTTGGATGTTATGACCGATAATCTTTACTGGGGAAATGGTGCTGAAACTTTCAAAAATGAGATAAAACTCTCATTGGTTGCTCGACCATTGCGCCAGAGTCTTATCGGTGTCAATAGTTATATGTATCGCACAAATGCGGGTGGTTTGCTTGATTTGAGCCGCGAAAGTTTGGGTGTTCGCATGCTTGGGAGCGCAGGAATTGAGTTTGTCGCGATTCTTGACGGCAAGATTTGGGGATATTTCAGTAATCTTTCGCCTTGGGATTATGCGGCTGGGGCGATTTTACTTGCGCCGTTTGGTTATGTTACGACACAGCTTGATGGCAGTGCGCTTGACTTTGATGGTCGGCAGATGATGATGACTGTACCTGAGGGGCAGTTGTCGGAAATTAGGAAATTCATCAAGTGATGCCTGACTGATTTTTTTATACGCAGCCATAAACTAAACGTGAAATAGAGAAATATGATATAATTTTAATGTATGGAAAAAATAATAATAAATGGCGGTCAAACACGTCTGACTGGGCAAGTTGAGATTGAGGGTGCGAAAAATGCGGTTCTACCGCTTCTTGCGGCGACAATTTTGCCGTCTGAGGGTGAAACAGTTCTGCACAATGTGCCAATTCTCAGTGATGTTTACACGATGAATAAAGTTGTTCGGCATCTGAATATCCCGCTTGATTTTAGCGAAAATCAAAAAACAGTGACAACGCAAGCGGCGACAGAGATTGCGATTGAAGCGCCTTATGAATATGTTAGTAAAATGCGTGCTTCAATCGTTGTGCTAGGACCAATTTTGGCGCGAAATGGTCATGCGCGTGTTTCCATGCCTGGTGGCTGCACGATTGGGTCGCGCCCGATTGACTTACATCTTCGTGGTTTGCGGGCAATGGGGGCAGAAATCACGCAAAGAGGTGGTTTTATTGAGGCGAGGGCTGAGCAACTTCATGGCGCACATTTTTACATGGATTTTCCGTCTGTCGGTGCGACACAAAATATCTTGATGGCTGCGACCTTGGCAAAAGGCACATCCATTCTTGAAAATGTTGCGCGTGAACCTGAAATTGTTGATCTTGCCAATCTCCTTAACAAAATGGGCGCAGATGTCAAAGGTGCTGGTACAGACACGATTATTGTCAAAGGTGTTGAGAAAATGCACGGTGCGCACCATAGTGTTGTTCAAGATCGCATTGAGGCTGGGACTTTTATGCTTGCTGCAGCGATGACTCAAGGTAATGTCCTGATTTTGGAAGCGGTTCGTGAACATAATCGTCCTTTGCTCTCAAAACTCTCAGAAATGGGGGCTGATGTGATTCAAGAAGAGGACGGTATTCGGATTATTGGACCAAAAACTCTGAAAGCTGTTCATGTGACGACCTTACCATATCCTGGTTTTCCGACTGATATACAGGCGCAAATGACAGCAGCGCAGTCGGTTGCTATGGGCGAGTCAACGATGATTGAAACAGTTTTTGAAAATCGTTTTCAACATCTGGAAGAAATGCGGCGAATGGGTGTTTCTGTTGATATTTCGCGAAATACGGCGATTATTCAAGGGGCTAACGATTTGACTGGCGCAGAGGTGCAGTCAACTGATTTGCGTGCTAGTGCAGCGCTGATTTTACTTGGTATGGTGGCAAGTGGGCTAACGATGGTGGATAATCTGGAGCATTTAGACCGTGGCTATTATCATTTTCATGAAAAATTAGCTGCTTTAGGTGCTGATATTAAGCGAGTAAAGCATGAGGAGATAGCCGATGTTTAAACGGACAATCAAATTTTTAGGTTTACGAATTTCTTTGATTTTGCTAGTTTTAATTCTGGTCATTTTGGCAATTATGCTAGGACTTATGCTAGGATATGGCGGTTTGGGTGGCAAAAATCCAATGGATATTTTTAAGCCAAGTGTCTGGGATGACTTTTTTGGCAAATTGAGTGGTCTGTAAGTTTGTACTCGTTTTGCCTAGTTTCAGCGACTTATACCTAAACTGTCTTGAAATTTTGTGTTTTTATTTTTATACTTGAAATGAGTATAAATCCTTGATTTTTAGGCAATAGTGTGCTAAAATAAGTGAGTTGAAGTGAGTTTTATCTCTAAAAATTCAGATTTAAACATTTTTGTTAATCTTTTATTAGAGATAAGCCTAAAATTTAAGAATATAATTAGGAGAAATAAAAAATGACTGCAAGTTTTGAAAAAACTGGTGTAAATAACGGGACGTTGACTTTTACAATTGGTCAAGACCTGATTGCAAAGGGTCTTGATGTGGCTTTTAACAAAGTGAAAAAAGACTTGAATGTGCCTGGTTTCCGTAAAGGGAAAGTGTCACGCACGGTTTTCAATAAAATGTATGGTGAAGAAGTGCTTTACGAAGAAGCTTTGAATACTGTTTTACAAGAAAGCTATGAAGGGGCAGTTGCTGAGGCGGCTATTTCGCCAGTTGCGCAACCGAAAATTGATGTGAAATCAATGAACAAGGGTGAAGACTGGGAAATCACGGCTGAAGTTGTCTTGAAACCTGAAGTGAAACTTGGCGATTACAAGAATCTTGAAGTTTCAGTTGATGTTGATAAAACTGTTTCTGATGCAGATGTTGATGCGAAAATTGCAGCAGCACAAGGCAATCTTGCTGAAATGGTCATCAAGGAATCGGCTGCTGAAAATGGTGACACAGTTGTCATTGATTTTGAGGGTAAAGTTGATGATGTAGCATTTGAGGGTGGTACAGCTCAAAATCATAGTCTTGAATTGGGTTCTGGGTCATTTATCCCAGGTTACGAAGAACAGCTCGTTGGTCATAAAGCAGGTGAAACGGTGTTGGTAGAGGTAACTTTCCCAGAAGATTATCAAGCAGAAGACCTTGCTGGCAAAGCTGCGACATTTGAAACAACCATCCACGAAGTGAAAGCTAAAGAAGTGCCTGAGCTTGACGACGAGTTGGCGAAAGACATTGACGAGGAAGTTGAGACTTTGGCTGAGCTTAAGGAGAAATACAAGGCGCAACTGACTGCGGAAAAAGAAGAGCAATACACGGATGCGGTTGAGACGGCGGCGATTGAAAAAGCGGTTGAAAATGCTGAAATCGTTGAGTTGCCGCATGAAATGATTCATGATGAAGTGCATCGTGCCATGAACGAGTTTCTTGGCAATATGCAACAACAAGGGATTTCGCCCGAAATGTACTACCAAATCACTGGAACGAGCGAAGACCAACTCCATACGCAATTTGAGGGCGATGCTGAGAAACGTGTCCGCACGAACTTGGTTGTTGAGGCTGTTGCAGCTGCTGAAAATTTTGAGACAACGCAAGATGAGATTGACACTGAAATCGCTGATTTGGCAGCAACTTACAACATGCCAAAAGAGCAAGTTGAAAAATTGTTGCCAGCTGATATGTTGAAACATGATATTGCGGCTAAAAAAGCAGTTGAAGTGATTACGTCTACTGTTGTTGTGAAGTAAATTTGTTTTGAAATGACTTCTGATTGAGGTCGTTTTTTTATTAGTATTGAAAATAACAAAACCTTGAACTTGTTAAGTTCAAGGTTTTGTTAGTAAGTTGTGCATGATAGTAAACGCCAATACAAAATTTTGCTGAAATCAGAATAAAAGTGTCATGATTGCATCATCGACTTATTCTTATCAACAGTCGCCGTAATGGCATCAATGACAGTCGCAACAAAATTATTTTGCTCCAAACTGACAACGCCTGCAACCGTTGTGCCGCCGGGACTTGAGACATTATCAACCAAAGTCCACGGGTTATCATCGCTTGCGAGGATCATCTCGGCACTTGCCATAACCGTTTCAGCGACAATTTTCGTGCTGGCGTCCTTTGGCATGCCGTGAAGAACGCCAGCACGGCTCATAGCGTCGATAAACATGTAGATATAGGCAGGTGAACTCCCTGCAAGCGCCGTAAACGTCCCGAAATCTTTCTCGGCAATCTCGTGCAAACTGCCGATACTTGTAAAAATCGTTTTGACAATGGCGAAAGTTTCGTCAGAAACGTTGTTATTTCTGACAATGCCAGTCGTTGCTTTTTGAATCGTGGCATTGATATTTGGCATGACACGAACGATTGCTTGCGTTTGAGACGTCATTTCAGTTAAATTTGCCAAAGTAACACCTGCTGCGATTGAAACGATAGGTTTGTTGCTCTTGTATTGGGCAAGAATTTCAGGAATCACATAGGGTTTGACAGCCAGAATGATGATTTCTGCTGTCGCTATCAATTCAGCGTGATTTTTAGCTGCGCTTACCTCAAGTTCACTTGCCACTTTTTCAGATTCTGAAAAATCATAGCCTGAGATTTGAATACTGAACTTGCTTTTGTCTAAACCTTTGATAATTGCCTGCGCCATTTTGCCCGCGCCGATGAAACCGATTTTTGTCATGAGTTCGCTCCTTGTTGATGTTATAGTCATTTTATTTCTTTATTCTACCATAATTTTGTATAATTGAGGAAAGAGAAGTTGATGTGGGAGGTAATGGCGATGAAAAAATGGTTGTTGGGCAGCTTTTTCACAGTATTACTTACGACATTTGGCTTGATTTATCATTTGGATGAGACGAACAGTGCTATGGCGATTGTGGATGATTATGCGCAATATAGTTTGACGATTGGCGAGGAGACGCTCATTTACAAAAATATCGGTCGTTCTGAAAATGAGGCGCAAAATTATATCAATGTTGCTGCTGAGACACACGTTGCGACTTGGGGTGGTAAGAAGATTCAGGATAATTTTGATGGGCATAACACGCATTTCATTGGTCACAATCCTGGTGTTTTCCACATTTTAAAAAAAGTTGAAATAGGCGATGAAATCCTTGTTAAGGATGAATTTCAGACGGTTGAAGTGTATCAAGTCAAGCAGATTGTCATTGTTGATGACAGTGGGCATTTAGTTGATGATCCAAGCCGAAATATCATGCAAGAAATCATCGGAATCGGTACAACTGAGCAGATTACGCTACAAACTTGTTTATCTGAAACGACTAATCTAGTCATCATGGCTTATCCTTTTTCAAAATAAATGAGAAAGTCTCATTTTCGGAACGTTTTTTCTAAAGTAGAACTATTCTTGATATAATCAAATTGAGAACGTTTTTTTATTTGGAGAGAAAATGAGCAAATTCAAGTCTATTTTTTATAAACTTGTTAAAAGTAAACCACTTAAAAAAGTTGTGACGGCTAAAATCTTACCACTCATTATTTCTAGTTCGAGCAGCCATCAGACATCTGAGATTAGGAAAAAGGAGGCGATTTCAACAACTGTTGTGTTTAAAAGGTGGGCTAATATTAGAAGAAAAATTAGTCGTCTTTTGATGTCGCGCTCCTTTTATGTTACTATTTTGCCGATTTCCTTGATTGGTGGCATCTTGTCAGCGTGTTTGACGTATTATTTGGGAGATAATCTATCGTTTAGGTTTTATGATAATATCAATCAAAGTAAGACGACTTTGACCATTGGTAAGCAGACGCTGATTTACAAAAATATGGGACGTGACCATAAAAAGGCGCAAGCCTATATCAATGACGATGACCAAACGCACGTTGCGACATGGGGTGGTAGGGTCACGCAAAATAACTCCGACGGCTATAATACGACTTTTATCGGTCACAATCCGGGTGTTTTTGATATTTTGCCTAAGGTTAAAACAGGCGATAAAATTACGGTAACGGACGTTTTTAATACGAAGCAAATTTATCAAGTTGAGACGATTTATATCGTTGATGATAATGGGAATGTGACTGTCACTCCCAAGCAAAATATTATGGATGAAATAATTGAAGTAGGTGAAACTGAGAAAATTACATTGCAAACTTGCATATCAGGAGATGAAAATCTTGTTTTAATTGCTTACCCAATTAAATAATGTTGTAAAACTTCAGTCAAATAAGACAAATGAGAAGATTCTTGGTATAATAGCCTTAGGAATCTTTTTAGTTTGGAGAGAAAAAATGAACAAATACGCGATTATTTTAGCAGCCGGAAAAGGGACACGGATGAAGTCTGAGTTACCGAAAGTTTTGCACAAGGTTGCAGGAAAAACGATGCTGGCGCATGTACTTAGTGCGACAAATGCGGTTAATCCTGAGAAAACGATAACTATTATCGGTCATGGCGCTAATGAAGTTTTGGCGACTTTGCCGAAAAATGTTGCTTATGTTAGGCAAGAAGAGCAGTTAGGTACGGGACATGCGGTAAAAATTGCTGAAAATCTACTGAAAAATCTGCATGGTCAAACGCTTGTTATCGCAGGTGATATGACTTTGATTAGGCCTGAAACAGTGGTTGCTTTATTTGAATACCATGCTCAGGAAAAAAATGCCGTGACGATTTTGACAGCTATTGTTGCGCAACCGACGGGCTATGGTCGAGTTATTCGTGAGAATGGTCAGGTTATGAAAATTGTTGAGGAAAAAGATGCCAACGATTTGGAGAAAGCTGTTCAAGAAATCAATACGGCGACTTATATTTTTGATAATCGACTTTTGTTTGATGCGGTTGCCGATCTGACGACTGATAATGCGCAAGGCGAGTATTATTTGACAGATGTTATTGAAATTCTCAAAAATGATGGGAAAAAAGTTGGTGCTTTTGTCTTGGATGATAATGACGAGGGACTTGGTGTGAATAGTCGCGTTGATTTGTCTGTGGCTGAAAAAATCATGCGCAAACGGATTAACACGCAACATATGGTCAATGGTGTGACTTTGATTGACCCTGAAACGACTTATATCGATGCGGAGGTAACGATTGGTGCGGATACGACGATTGAGCCAAATGTTGTCATTACTGGGCAAACAGTGATTGGGAGGGCTGTTAATATCACGGCTGGTAGTCGGATTGATAATTCGCATTTACATCATCAGACAGAAGTTCGCAATTCAACGGTGGAAGATTCTGTTATCGAAGCGGGTGCCAATGTTGGACCTTATGCACACTTGCGCCCCAATACCATTCTTCATGAAAATGTACATGTTGGCAACTTTGTTGAGGTTAAAGCCTCATCGCTTGGTTCTGGGACTAAGGCGGGGCATCTGACTTATATTGGCAATGCGACGGTTGGTGAGCATGTCAATTTTGGTGCAGGCACGATTACGGTCAATTATGACGGCAAAAATAAATTCAATACGGAAATTGACGATTATGCCTTTGTTGGTAGCAATTCGACTCTGATTGCGCCGCTTGCGATTGGCCGAAATGCGATTACAACAGCTGGTTCGGTTATCACAAATGAAGTGCATGATGATGATATGGCATTTGGTCGTGCGCGTCAAGTCAATAAAACGGGGCGTGCGCGTACCATGCCTAGCTATCACGAAGATTGAGGAAAAATCATGAAATTTGAAGATTTTGAAGAAAAGACGATTAGTCGCAAGGATATTTTTAAGGGACACGTGATAAATGTCAAGTTTGATCGGGTTGCTTTGCCAGGCAATCGAGGCGAAGCACCGCGAGAGCTTGTTTTTCACAATGGTGCGGTTGCAGTGCTTGCAATCACTGCTAACAATAAGATTGTTTTGGTACGTCAATTTCGTAAGGCTTTGGAAAAAGTGATTTATGAGATTCCAGCAGGTAAGCTTGAAATTGGCGAAAATGCTGATCCGCAAGCGGCAATGTTGCGTGAACTTGAAGAAGAAACAGGTTTGACTTCTGAAAATGTCAGCAAAATTGCTGAATTTTACACAGCGCCAGGCTTTTCAAATGAAATTATCCATTTGTATCAGGCTAAGGAGTTGGTGCGTGTGCCTAATCCTCGACCACAAGATGCAGACGAGATTTTAGTGCGTTACGAGGTCACTTTGGACGAGGCAAAAGCGCTAATCAAGTCAGGTGATATTGCTGATGCCAAGACGATTTTAGCCATTCAATATTGGGAATTAGGAGTTTGATAGCATGCCTAAACCGATATTAACGGATGATGTGATTGAAAAAGCCAAGCGTGATAAAAAGCGATTAGAACGTGAGATTGCGCAAGCTAGGAAAGAAGATACGCAAATAATCAAGAAATTTGCGGCTGAGAAAAAGGCACTTGAAAAAAATCAAGTTTATAAAAGTCGCCGCATCGAATCTCAAAAACGCGAAGAACGTAGCAAGAAAATGACCAAATATATTGTGATTTTGGCGATTTTATTACTTATTGTGACGATTATTGTGTTTAATTTTTAGAAAGTATAAAACATGAAAATAGGCATCATCGCAGCTATGGATGAAGAACTGAAAATTCTAGCTGACACATTGAAAAAGCCTGAAAAAGCAACACGGCATGGCTTTGTTTTTTACACAGGTATCATCGGGCGACACGATATTGTCCTCGTCAAATCGGGCATTGGCAAGGTCATGAGCGCTGTTGCGGTGACTTTACTCGTTGAGTTGTTTCATGTTGACGGTATCGTAAACACTGGATCGGCTGGCGGTGTTGGCGAGGGGCTTGTGGTTGGCGACATTGTGATTGCGGACAAACTCGCCTATCATGATGTGGACGTGACGGCTTTTGGTTATGCTTTTGGGCAAATGGCGGGACAGGAGTTGTATTATCATAGCAGTAAATATTTTGTGTCTGAGCTTAAAAAAGCTGACCTTTCAGCAAAAACAGGCTTGATTACGTCGTCTGACTCATTTATCTCGTCGAAAGAACGTCAGCTTGAAATAAAAGCACATTTCCCAACTGTTTTGGCAGTTGAAATGGAAGGGGCATCCGTTGCGCAAGCGGCTCATGCTTTGAATAAGCCTTTTGTCGTCATTCGCAGTATTTCAGATACAGCAGACGGACAAGCGGCGGAAAGTTTTGATGATTTTATCGTGCATGCGGGCGAAAAATCAGCGCAAATTTTGATAAAAATGTTGGAGAAGATGGTATAAAATGACTGATAATTTGGTGCTACACACGGATCTTTACCAAATCAATATGATGCAAGTTTATTTTGAGAAAGGCATTGCTGAGCGCAAAGCTGTTTTTGAGGTGTATTTTCGTGATATGCCTTTTAAAAATGGTTATGCGGTCTTTGCGGGGCTTGAGCGCGTGATTGCTTATTTGCGCGATTTGCATTTTGATGCTGATGATATTGCTTATCTGCGCGAGCTTGGTTATCCTGAGAAGTTTCTAACTTATCTCTCTGAGCTCAAGTTCACTTGTGATGTCAAGTCGGCACGTGAGGGCGATTTGGTTTTTGCTAATGAGCCGATTTTGCAGATTGAGGGAGCGCTTGCGCAGTGTCAGCTGGTTGAGACGGCGGTCTTGAACATTGTCAACTTCCAAACGCTCATTGCGACCAAAGCGGCGCGGGTCAAGTCGGTTATTGGCGATGCGCCACTTTTGGAGTTTGGGACACGGCGGGCGCAAGAAATGGATGCAGCGATTTGGGGAACGCGTGCTGCTGTGATTGGCGGTGCGGATGCGACCTCAAATGTTCGAGCGGGGAAACTTTTTGGGATTCCAGTGTCTGGCACACATGCGCATTCTTTGGTGCAGGCTTATGGCAATGATTATGAGGCTTTCAAAGCCTATGCGACAACGCATAAAGACTGTGTGTTTTTAGTTGATACATATGATACACTGAAAATCGGTGTGCCAGCAGCTATCAAAGTTGCCAGAGAAATGGGTGAACGGATAAATTTCCAAGGGGTTAGGATTGATTCTGGGGATATGGCCTACATTTCCAAAAAAGTACGCGAACAGCTTGACGATGCGGGATTTACCGAGGCGAAAATCTATGCCTCAAACGATCTGGATGAGAACACGATTCTCAATCTGAAGATGCAGAAGGCGAAAATTGATGTTTGGGGCGTTGGCACGAAACTTATCACGGCTTATGACCAGCCAGCGCTTGGTGCGGTTTACAAGATTGTGGCGATTGAGACTGCCGACGGTGCGATGCGTGACACGATTAAGTTGTCAAGCAATGCGGAGAAAGTCTCAACGCCTGGTAAAAAGCAAGTTTGGCGGATTCGCAGTCTTGAAAAAAATAAATCTGAGGGAGATTATGTGACCTTTGCAGATGTAGATGTGACGGCGCTTGATGAGATTTTCATGTTTCATCCGACCTACACCTACATTAACAAAACGCTTAAAAATTTCACGGCGCGACCGCTTTTGACTGATATTTTTGTCAAGGGTAAGCTAGTTTATGACCAACCAACTTTGCCAGAAATCAAGCAGTATTTTAAAACGCAGTTGGATGATTTATGGGATGAATATAAGCGAGACTTGAACCCGCAAGATTATCCTGTCGATTTGTCACAAGATGTGTGGGATAACAAGATGAAATTGATTGACAAAGTGAGAAAGGATGTTTACCAATGAGTTTGGAAAATGAAAATTTGGCGCAAGCAGTTGACGTGATGAGAAATGTTGTTGACCAGCTAACCTTACAGGAAAAAATCATCGCAGAATTAGGGGTTAAACCTGAAATTTCGGCAGCAGAAGAAGTTCGGCGCTCAATTGATTTTATGAAAGATTATCTCAAAAAACATCCGTTTTTAAAAACGCTTGTTTTGGGGATTTCGGGCGGACAAGATTCGAGTTTGGCGGGACGTTTGGCGCAATTAGCAATGGCAGAATTGCGAGCTGAAACTGGTGTGACAGACTACAAATTTATCGCCGTTCGTTTGCCTTACGGTGTGCAACAAGACGAAGCAGATGCTAAGCGTGCGCTTGCTTTTATCCAACCAGATGCGTGTTTGACGGTCAATATCAAACGTGCTGTTGATGGTGAAATCGCTGAATTATCAGACAGCGGTGTGGTTATTTCTGACTTTAACAAAGGCAATATCAAGGCGCGCCAACGCATGATTACTCAGTATGCGATTGCAGGCGAAAATGCGGGTGCAGTTATCGGTACAGATCATGCAGCTGAAAATATCACAGGTTTTTTCACAAAATTTGGTGATGGTGGTGCGGATATTTTGCCTCTTTTTCGTCTTAATAAACGTCAAGGTAGACAGCTTTTGGCTTATTTGGGGGCAGATTCGGCGATTTATGAGAAAACGCCGACAGCAGATTTGGAGGATGGCAAGCCCGGTTTGGCTGATGAAGTGGCGCTTGGTGTGACTTATGATGACATTGATGATTATTTGGAAGGTCGCAAAGTTTCTGAAAAGGCGCGTGACATTATCGAAAATTGGTGGCTGAAAACGGCGCATAAACGTCATTTACCGATTACCGTTTTTGACGATTTTTGGCAAAAATGAGCAAGAGAATTGGCATTTTAGGTGGCAATTTTAATCCTGTTCATTATGCGCATTTGTTTATTGCGGATCAAGTTCAGCAACTGTTGCAACTTGATGAAGTTCAGCTTATGCCGGAAAATGAACCGCCTCATGTTGACGTGAAAACGACTATTTCTGCTGAGCACCGTGTGAAAATGCTAGCGCTTGCGGTTGCCGATTATCCGAATTTGACACTCAATTTGTCGGAAATTGCGCGCGGCGGCAAATCTTACACCTATGATACAATGGCGGCAATGACGGCTGAACACCCCGAAAACGACTATTTTTTCATTATCGGTGGGGATATGGTCGATTATTTGGACAAATGGTATCGGATTGATGACTTGATGAAATTGGTCACGTTTGTTGCTGTTAAGCGAAATCAAACGATTTTGTCTGCGCCTAAATATCCCGTTCAAATGGTTGAGTTGTTAAGTTTGGACATCTCGTCTAGCTATATTCGGCAGAGTTTTGCGGCAAATCGTCGCCCCAATTTTTTGTTGCCTGCTGAAGTATTGCACTACATTAAACAAAATAATTTATACAATTCTTAAAAAGTGCTATAATGTTTAGTGGAGGATTATAATGACAGAATTAACCCAAGATTTTACTCAAACTTTGTTTGACAATTACCGTGAGAATACGAAGTTTCGCGCGCTTGAGAATGCAGCAACGAAAAATGGCTTACTCAATGCGCTTGAAAATCGTGCCTCACATGCGGAGAATTTGCCTGTTTTTTCAGTCGATTTGACGAATGACCCTGTTAGCAATCAAAAACAGTCTGGGCGTTGTTGGATGTTTGCGGCTTTGAACACTTTCCGCCACAAAATTTTGACGGAATTTAAGCTTGAAAACTTTGAATTGTCACAAGCCTACACTTTTTTCTGGGACAAATACGAAAAATCTAACTGGTTTTTGGAGCAGATTATCACGACAAGTGACCTTGAAATCGGCGATCGTAAGCTGAAATTCTTGCTTGATATGCCACAACAAGACGGCGGTCAATGGGATATGGTCGTTGCCCTTTTCCAAAAATATGGCGTTGTTCCCAAAGCGATTTATCCAGAATCAATCTCATCAAGCGCCAGTCGTGAACTTGACCAATATTTGAATAAAATCTTGCGCCAAGATGCGCAAATTTTGCGAGAGTTATCTCAAGCTGGTGGCGATGTAGCAACGAAAAAGGCTGAGCTTTTGCAAGAAATTTTTAATTATCTTGCCATGACACTTGGCTTGCCACCACAAAAATTTGATTTTGAATATCGTGATAAAGATAACGTTTTCAATAAAATTGAAAACGTGACACCGCAAGCCTTTTACGACAAATTCGTCAATCTCAAACTTGACGATTATGTCAGTGTGATTAATGCGCCAACGGCTGACAAACCTTACAACACCTCTTACACAGTTGAATTTCTTGGCAATGTTGTTGGTAGCCGCGATGTTCGTCATCTTAACGTCGATATGGCGCGTCTCAAAAAACTAGCGATTGCGCAAATGCAGGCTGGTGAAACGGTTTGGTTTGGGTGCGATGTGGGACAAGTTTCCAACCGCAAAGACGGTCTGCTCACGCTTGATGCCTATGATTTTTCAGCCATGGACGTGACGTTTACGCAAAATAAGGCGAGTCGTCTCGACTACTCTGAGTCACTCATGACTCACGCCATGGTTTTGACAGGCGTTGATTTGGCTAATGACGGCAAGTCGCTCAAATGGAAAGTTGAAAACTCATGGGGCGATAAAGTTGGTACCAAAGGATATTTTACAGCCTCTGACAGTTGGATGGACGAATATACTTACCAAATCGTTGTCAGAAAAGAATTTTTGACAGCCGAAGAATTGGCAGCTTATGAAGCTGAGCCGATTGTTTTGCTACCTTGGGATCCGATGGGGGCTTTGGCTTAAAAAGTTTAGAGGTATAATTAAGGGATAACACTTTTGACTAGACGTCGTGGCTAAAGCTGACGAAAATAAGGCAAAAGTTATGTTATCCTTTTTTAGTTATCAAATCTATTTTTAAATTAAGAAAAAATGATATGAATAGTTTCAAAATTTTAGGTTGGAAAAAGTCTTTTTTAGCGATTATGGTTGGCGTTCTTCTCTTTATTTTGCCAAAAATTTATTCCATGGTAACGTTTTATTTTCCAGAATCTCAGCGTGGTATTTATATGGCGGTTGACGAGGAGACATTGCTGATTGATAGTCGAGAGGCGGGTTATATCTAGGAAATTCGAGATTTTAGTAAACAAAAATTGGGATTCGTTATCAGACTTATGCAGGAAATCACATCATTTCCAAAGGTAAAAAGGGTAACATGCGTTGGGTGGACTTTAAGTTTGAGAATACTGACAATTATCCGCAGTATGTTTGGCGCTATCCGTCTGGTCAAAATGAGAAAGCCACGCTCTTAGCTTGTGATAGGCAAACGGGTGGAACGCTTGCAACTTACCAGCTAGAGAGGTTTAGATGATGAAAATCAAATATAATCGTGGTGATTTGGCTTTACGGTTATTCGCAGTTGTCATTATGCTAGTTGTTTTTGTGATTGCTTTGTTTGCGTTTAGCTCGTCAAGCTTTCTGGACGTCACTGGAGAAACTGGTGGGGGACTAATGCTCTTATGTTTCCTTTTATTCCTTATGTTACTTGTTGGGATAATCATTCTTGTGCGCGGGCTCTTTTTGAAATTTGCTGTTAAATTTTCTGATGAGCAGTTTACTTTTTCTGCTCAAGTCTTGAAATCTGTCTGTCTTAAAGATTTAGCCTTTATTTCATGCGATGAACAAGACAGCCGTGAGCATGATAATTATCAGAAGAAAATTAAGAAAAAGTTATTTGCAACACGGACAAATCAACAACTGCTTGTCTTAAATTTTTCGATAGTAGATAGCAAATCTTGGGATGATTTTTGGACAGATTTTGCTGAAAATGCTGGCTTTTACCATATTAGCTATGATGATATTATTTTTACGGAGACTCTTTTTAGGCGATTCGCCGTTTAAATTTGACTTTTTTCATTAATTAGATTTGCATAATCAAAAGACTGATTTAGTTTATCAGTTTTTTTGATTCTCCACTGAATAGAATAGTCATAAAACTCCTAAGAGATTTTTATGTTATCATGTTGGCGATATTTCCTTGTTTAGGGAGGTGCTTAAGATGTTGGATTTCTGTATTGAAAGTTATCTTGTCAAGTTTTCGTTTTTTCTGGTTTGTGTCAGTAAAATGCTTTCAGAAAGTGTGTCAATTAAAATACCTAATTGATGCACTTTTGATTTATTATCACTAATGGATGCTAGTATTGTTATCAAGATAATCTTGAATTTTCTCTTTTAAGTTAAGGATAACAGGAGAGTAAGATTCAGGAAGTTTTTTATAATATAGGGATAACAAGAGACGTATATTATTGATTTCTTTATTGTTTTCAGCGCCAATGATTTTTTGATAGATTTCTTCTAAGCCAAATGTGTCAATAATGTTTTGCTTAGAAGGGATTTTTTGGCAAATATCATAATGTGGATTTTCGGAAAAATCTAGTTCTTTAAATTTCGGAATTGAATATTTATCTAGATTTTCTTTTATCGCTGTTCCAAGTTTTTCAAAATAGTTATTTTTGTTCTGATAAGAACATCTCTCGAAAATTTCTAAAATAGTTGGCGTGATTTCTTCGGAATTATTGTTAATTATATCGCACATTGAATTTACGAGGTTTTCAAGGTAGTTCTTTTTACCAAATATATCAATTTTATCTTGAATTTGATATATTTGGTAAAGAATTCCAGGATAGTTTGATATAGAAATCTTCCGCTTTTTTATCCAAGTTGGTAATTTGTCTAATAAGTATGTTCTGAAACAATAACTTCTGTTTCAGATGTAACAATTTTTTCATTGATTGCTTTCATAATTTCTCTCCTCTCATTCTATAATTATATTAAATCGACTAATATGTCGCTAATACCTTTTTAAAAATAAAGCTGTTTATAACGATAAGAAACATTGATAAAATAATGCCTACTACAAAAGTTAGTTGAAATCCAATATTTTCTATCAAATAGCCAAATAAAGGGTTCATCGTTAATCCAACAAATGCAAATAATAAACTTCTAATACTCATCATTGTTGCACGAATATTATTTTCTAAATGTTCATGAAAAATTCTTGAAAAAATTGGTGCGTAGCTACAGAAAATAACATTCGCCAATATATAAAAGAAAATAGATAAGATAATATTTGGAGAAATGGCAAAAGATAATAAAGCAATTAGTCCAATTAATGGCCCTCCTACTAACACATGAGCAATTCGAATGTTTTTCAATAACCGATGAGACCAAATACCAATAATTGCGGAACCTATCAGTTGAATTGTTGTCAGTGCTCCTATGATAGCAATATCTATTCCCTGATTAGATAAATAATTAACATAGAAGACCTCTGTTGGTAGAAAAGCAACTGCGTAAGCAAAATCGACACTTAATATATAAAAAATTTTTTGATGGTGCATCAAGTAATTTTTTATATCATTAACCCTAATTATTTGTTTTACTTCATGTTGTTCAATAGTTGTTTTAAGGCGAGCAATCAATAAATAAATAAGCACTATCTGAATCATTATCGTTATCATGTAGACCCAATAAAAACTAAATCTTGCAATTATCCCTGCACAAAGGCTCGATAACCCCATACCAACATAAAATAAAACACGTATCACAGAATTAATTTGTTCTAAACTTCTAGATTTTGTTGCAAGCATTTCTTCTATTAACAAAGCATCTAAAGCACCTGAAGATAAAGTATAAGCAATCCCACCTATTATCATCGCAAATATAAAACCTAACATTGTTGGAGAAAATAAGGCAATGATTAAACCAATAATTTCAAGTAAAACACTGCTGATGACACTTTTTTTCTTGCCAAACCGATCTGCTATGTAACCTGTTGGTAATTCCGTCACCAATTTCGTTACTTGAAAGACTGCCATCAGAATACCTATATTGAAAAAACTAATTCCTTCATGCGTCAAATAAAGTGTCTGGACACTGCTCACTAAGTTAAAACAAGCTAAAAAATAAATAAAGTAAAGAAGGGTGGGTTTTGTTTGACTCATTCGACTAATTTCCCTTTCAGCTGTGCTGCAATAATTTTATAAAAATCAATACATCGTTCTTTTTTAGCGTCATCAGTTTTAGTCATAACATGACTTAAACATCCTCCACCACATATGTAACGATATTTACAAGATTGACATTTTTTTAATAGACTTGTTCCTAAACCTGTTTTCTTTCAAAATTGATAATGCCACAAATTAATTCAGCTCGATAATCAAAGCGCCTTCTCCTCTTCATTCAACTCATGATTTTTAGAACGCTTTGCAGGAATAAAAGTATTTTCATGAAAATTAAGAATGCCTAGATAACCTAAATCAACAACAAGAAGGTCTTCTGGCAGAGTGCCACCTATGCTTTTCTTGAAAAGCTTAAAATCATGACAATGCTCTTCAGCGAGTGAGAAAAAGCTGATTTTCTAAACTTAGGCAACGTGGTCGCCCACCAGTCAGATGTTCTGCTTGATAAGCTTTGTTCAAAATTTCAAGCATATGAGTAAATGTCGAGCGGTTCACACCGATAAGTTGTTTGAATAAACTGTCATTAAGTGAGCTAGTTTTTGCATAAATATCTTCCATAACATCAGTTTAACATTTTTTGTACGGTTTGGGAACAAGTCTATTAATTTTATTGCTTAGATTGATTACCGTTCTCAAATTTGTGTGTTTTTTTGATTGGAAAGTGGCAACAATATCATCCTGATGACCTTGTAAAACAGAAAATCCAGAAAATTTAGTCTTTAAAATATTAAGCGCGCTATTTTCAAAATCAGGTTCAAAATTGAAGATGAACGAGAATACTTTTTCTTTGTATGTTCTGAAATTAGCTTCTCTGTCTTTTAATTCAGCAACATTGGCAATGACGACCACTTTTTGCTCATAGTTTTCATTCAAGTTATTGATGTAACCTAAAATTTCCTTAATATCAATCGAACATCTTTCTAAGTCATCGAAAATTAGGATACATTTATAAGTTTTGTTTTTATCTTTGTTTGTGGCACTCAACAAACTTCCAAAGTCAATAATTGATATGTCTATGCCTAGTTTTGATTCAAAGAGTTCACCTAATAAATTTTTTCCCGTATCCACTACTTTTCCTATTTTTGTAAGTAGACTAGTGTTAATTTTATTTGAGAGTTCCTCAATAGAGGTAATGCCAAATAATGAAATCTTGATTATTTTGAAATTGTTTTGTTCTTTTTCAAATTCTTTGACAAAATCATTAATAAAATAAGTTTTGCCTATTCCCCACTCGCCGTCAATTAATAGTGAACCACTAGTAGGTTCAGCTATATATTCTTTTAGAAAATTATTAATATCTGTACTTCTCATTTCAATGTTCCTTTCTTAGTTTTAATTATATCTTATTTTCTTAAAAAACAAAATAGAGTGAATAATTAAAGTTATAATTTCGTTATTGACTTAAAAGTTTTGCAGTTGATTGATGATGTGTTTTTGTTTGTGAAAAGAAACCGAAGTTTTTTAAAGTAACTAAGCTATATTTTCTTAAAATATTTAAAGAAACCGCTTGCAAATATTTTTTATTATGCTAAAATGAACTTATAGGATAACTTGTACGTACAAGTTACGGAGTTATCGCTTTGTAAACGTTTTATTATGCTATTTTTATGGAGGTTCCTACAAATGGGAAAATTTGAAAAAGATGCGCGCGAGTTGCTTGAGGCGATTGGCGGCAAAGAAAACATCAATGCGGTTACGCATTGTGCGACACGGATGCGGTTCGTTCTTGTTGATGATGCAAAAGCCGATAAGGCGAGAATTGAGAAAATTCCAACAACTAAAGGCATGTTCACTAATGCTGGGCAGTTTCAAGTTATTATTGGAAATGATGTTGCGACTTTCTACAATGAGTTTTCAGCGATTAGTGGTATTGAGGGTGTCTCAAAAGAGGCAGCTAAATCAGCTGCTAAGTCTAATCAAAATGTAATTCAGCGGTTGGTTGGGACGTTATCGGAAATTTTTACGCCGCTTTTGCCAGCGATTATTGTTGGCGGTCTGATTCTTGGTTTTCGGAATATTCTTGAGGGTGTACAGTTTGGTGGTTCAACGATTGTTGAAAATTCACCATTTTGGAATGGTGTCAATTCATTTCTCTGGCTTCCAGGTGAAGCAATTTTCCACTTTTTACCTGTTGGGATTGCTTGGTCTGTCACACGGAAAATGGGAACGACCCAAATTCTTGGGATTGTTCTTGGGATTACGCTTGTTTCGCCACAGCTTCTCAATGCTTATGCTGTAAATGGCACATCAGCAGCTGAGATTGCGAAAAATTGGTCTTGGGATTTCGGTTTCTTTACCATGGATAAAATCGGTTATCAAGCGCAAGTGATTCCTGCCATGGCAGCTGGTTTTCTCCTTGCTTATCTGGAGAAATTCTTCCGCAAGTATATCCCAGAAGCTGTTTCGATGATTTTTGTGCCACTCTTTGCACTTTTACCAACGATTATTGCAGCCCATGCTATTATTGGCCCAATTGGTTGGAAAATTGGGCAAGGAATTTCTTTTGTTGTTAATGGCGGTCTGACGTCTTCATTTGCGTGGTTGTTTGGTGCTGTTTTTGGTGTGCTTTATGCGCCATTGGTTATCACAGGTTTACATCATACAACACTTGCTATTGATTCACAATTGATTGCAGACTATGGTTCGACTAATCTCTGGCCTTTGATTGACTTGTCAAACATTGCGCAAGGTGCAGCTGTATTTGCTATTTATTTACTGCATAAAAAGAATAAAAAAGAGGCAGAAATTTCAGTACCATCAACGATTTCGGCTTGGTTGGGTGTAACTGAACCCGCTATGTTTGGGATTAACTTGAAATATGTTTATCCGTTTGTTGCGGCGATGATTGGGTCAGGTGTGGCTGGCATGGTATCAACGATTATGGGTATTCGTGCCAATTCTATTGGTGTTGGTGGTTTGCCAGGTATTCTCGCTATTCGTGGTACGGATATGGCGAAGTTTGTGATTCCGATGTTGATTGCGGTTGTCGTACCGATTATCCTGACTTTCTTTTTCCGTCAAGCGGGCATTTTCAATAAAATTGACAAGGTAGATGCCGCAGCGCAAGGTGCTGATTTTACAATGGATACGGCTATTTTGGAGGGCGCGCAAGAAGCGGCTAAAACGAAGATTGCGACAGGAACGACGGTTAAGGTTGCTAGTCCTTTAAATGGTCAGGTTTGTGCTTTGTCAACAGCGAAAGATCCTGTTTTTGGCGAAGGACTCATGGGACAAGGGGTTATGATTGAACCGTCTGAAGGTGTGTTAGTAGCACCATTTGATGGAACAGTTTCAGCACTTTTTCCAACTAAACATGCTATCGGATTGATTTCAGATACTGGTGCTGAATTGCTCATGCACATTGGCATGGATACGGTCAAACTTGATGGCAAAGGCTTTGAAAGTTTTGTCAAACAAGGCGATCGTGTGAGTCTTGGTCAGAAAATGATAACGTTTGATATTGATTTTATCAAGCAAGAAGGTTTTAGCGTTGAAACGCCTGTCATTGTGACCAATCAAGCTATTTTTCAACCTGATATTGTGGGGAATTTGCCACGTCAGATTAGCTCAGGTGCTACTATTTTGACAGCAACTAAAATTTAATGGAGAACCGTAGAGGGCTAATGCCCTTTTTGGTATTTTAGGAAAAAAGATGACATTCAAAAATAAAGTAATTTATCAAATTTATCCCAAGTCTTTTTTAGACACGACTGGCAGTGGTGTTGGCGATATTTGTGGGATCATCAAAAAGCTTGATTATTTGGCTGAGCTTGGCATTGACATGATTTGGCTCAATCCGATTTATCCTAGTCCTCAGCGGGATAATGGTTATGATATTTCAGATTACGTGGCGATAAATCCTGATTTTGGGACGATGGCTGATTTCGAGGCGCTGATTGCTCAGGGAAAAAAGCGTGGTATTGAGGTTATGCTGGATATGGTGCTCAACCATGTTTCGATTGAACATGACTGGTTTCAAAAAGCAATTTCTGGCGATACTTATTATCAAGATTTTTTCATTTTGCGTGATGAGCCGACAGATTGGCTCTCTAAGTTTGGTGGTAATGCGTGGGCACCATTTGGCGATACGGGAAAATATTATCTTCACTTGTTTGACGTGACTCAGGCTGATCTTAACTGGCGAAATGTGGCTGTCCGTAATGAAATGTTCAAGGTGGTTAATTTTTGGCGCGATAAGGGTGTTGCTGGTTTTCGTTTTGATGTAATTAACTTAATTGGCAAGGAGGCTATTTTGCAAAATAATCCTGTTAATGAGGGGAAAGCTGAATATACCGATAAGCCATTGACCCACGATTATCTTCAGATGCTAAATGCGGCGAGTTTTGGCAAGGATGAAGAGGCGATTACGGTGGGCGAGATGAGCTCAACAACGATTGAGAATTGTATTTTATACAGTCGTCCCGATCGGAATGAGCTGTCTATGACGTTCAATTTTCATCATCTCAAAGTTGATTATGTTGATGGTCAAAAATGGACGAAAATGCCTTTTGATTTTGCCGAGTTGAAACAACTTTTTCACACTTGGGGTGAGAAAATGAGTGAGGGGAATGGGTGGAATGCGCTGTTTTGGAACAATCACGACCAGCCACGTGCCATCAATCGGTTTATTGACCATAAAAATTTTCGTATCAAAGGTGCGATGATGTTGGCTGCGAGCATTCATCTTAGTCGTGGAACGCCTTATGTTTATATGGGCGAGGAAATTGGCATGATTGATCCTGATTTCACGAGCATGCAGGAGTACGTGGATGTTGAGTCGCGCAATGCCTATCAAATGCTGATGGCTAGTGGCAAGTCGCCCGAGGAAGCCTTTGCGATCATTCAAACCAAGTCGCGTGATAATTCGCGCACACCTATGCAGTGGGATGATTCGGTAAATGCTGGCTTTTCAACAGGTAGGCCGTGGCTTATGACTGGCAATCATGCTGAGATTAATGTGGCGCATGAGAAAAATGGCGAAATTTTTACTTTTTACCAGAAGTTGATCGCGCTTAGGAAGTCGGAAAAACTCATTTCTGAGGGAACTTATAAGGCAGCTTATCAAGAATCAGATTGCATTTATGGCTTTATCCGTGAATTTTCAGGGCAAAAAATGTTGGTTGTCAATAATTTTTCAAATCAAGTGAGTCAATTTGAGTTATTGCCTGAATTTGTTAATGGTGAGATTTTGATTAACACTTATTCTAAATTTATGGCAAATGAATTGCAACCTTATCAATCTGTTGCTTTCATTGTATAAAAACTTGACAAACGAATAATTATACATTAAAATAAGTTTATCACTTTAGAAAAGGATAAGCGTATTTGACTATGTTTCAAGGTAAAAGTTTTTTAAAAGAAATTGATTTCACAAAAGATGAGTTAGTTTATCTGATTGATTTTGCGATTCATCTGAAAAAATTAAAGCAAGCAAAGATTTCTCATCAATATTTGGCTGGGAAAAATATCGCTTTGTTATTTGAAAAAACGTCAACTCGGACGCGTGCTGCTTTTACGGTTGCAGCAAACGACCTTGGCGCACAGCCTGAATTTCTCGGACAAAATGATGTTCAGTTCGGCAAAAAAGAGTCAACAGCTGATACCGCAAAAGTTTTGGGGGCAATGTTTGATGGGATTCAATTTCGCGGTTTTAAGCAGAATGATGTCGAAAGTTTAGCGCAAAATGCGGGTGTGCCAGTTTGGAATGGTCTGACTGACACGTGGCATCCGACACAAATGTTAGCAGATTTCATGACAATCAAGGAAGTTTTTGGCGATTATGTGGGGAAAAATCTCGTTTATATTGGTGACGGAAGAAATAACATGGCAAATTCTTTGTTAGTGACTTCGGCGATTTTAGGTGTTAATGTCACAATTATTGCGCCAAATGATTTGCAACCTGAGCTTGAGATTCAGAAAATTGCGCATGAAAAAGCAACATTAACAGGTGCTGTACTCACAATTACTGATGATACTAGCGCTGTTAAAGGGGCTGATGTCATTTACACAGATGTTTGGGTCAGTATGGGGGAAGAGGACAAATATGATGAGCGAGTTCAAAAACTTTTGCCTTATCAAGTCAATGCGGCACTTTTTGCCAAAACAGAAAACGAAAATTGTATTTTTATGCACTGTTTACCGGCATTTCATGACTTAAATACCAGGACAATGGCAGAAATTCATGAGAAATACGATTTGACAGAACTTGAGGTAACAGACGAAATTTTTAAATCGGTTAAATCTGTCGTTTTTCAAGAGGCTGAGAATCGTTTGCATACAATAAAAGCTGTTATGGCTGCGACACTAGGAAATTTGTTTATTCCAAAAGTTTGAGAACGTGTTTTTTGAAATGATTGATTGGATCATTCAGTTAGAAAATGAAGAAGAATAGAATCACAAATCACTGTCAAGCGAAATTGAAAATGTCCCAAAAAAAGTCTAAACATGAGTTACATTTTGCTAAAGCAAAATTTGCTTTTAGAGTCCATTTTTGATATGATTGAGTTATGATTTATGCTGAATTTTCAGCTTGATATTCCAGAAGCGTCTTACCGATTCTTTTGAGATACTTTTCGAAAGATGCAAGTTTCCACGGGTGTGACTGTTGGGGAATATACTTGCGTTTTTCTTTTTTGCCTTCTTTGGGTTGATCAAATTCTTTTGAGTAAATTTCATGTGTTAGTAACAT
>NZ_BLLI01000028.1 GCF_011170085.1 Pseudolactococcus hodotermopsidis
GCTAAAATCAAAACCTTTAAGTGTATGGCTCAGAAATATCGTAATCGAAGAAAAAGGCACTTACTTCGTGCGTCCTTAATTTGTGGTATTATCAATTTCGAAATTTAATTTCGGGAGAAGTCTATTGCAGTTATTTTATGACAAGAAACCCGTTTATTATGACTTTGCTAATCAAACCAAGAAATTGGGGAGCGATTGGCAGGAAATTAAAAAAACTTCTGAATCAACAGAAGTTTAACTATAAGAAATCATCACAATTCTTAAATAATCGAAAAAGGAAAAATAAAAAATGTTACAAAAATTTGAATTTGCCTCGAGCAATCTTATCTATGCGCCAAATGAATCAAAAGCAGTCAGCCATGCAGCGGAAAATGTTGCAGCGGATATGACAGCAGTTACAAAAACACAAGTGCTTGCAAAAGCAAGTACAGATTTGACAAAATCGCACGTTATCATCGTGGCAAGTCTGACCAATGCTCAAGCAATCATCGCAGAATTGCAAGCCACAGGTAAAATCACAGCTGATGACCTTGCTAAAATTGACGGTCAATGGGAAAGTTACATCATCAAACAAGTTGACAATCAGCTGATTATCGTCGGTAGCGACCGCCGTGGTGCAGTTTACGGTCTGTATCGCCTGTCTGATGAAATGGGTGTCAGTCCTTGGACTTTCTTTGGCGATGCGCCAATGCCTAAAAATCCGACGGCTAGTATTAGCGTGCCAGAAACGATTTTCCAAAAATCGCCGTCAGTCAAATATCGTGGTATTTTCCTCAACGACGAGGCGCCAGCCTTGACAAGTTTTTGTGAGAAGAACTTTGGTCCAGAGGCTTTTGCGGATGGTGCGCTCCAAAACCCGACAGCAAACAAAGGGTTTAACCACCATTTTTATACCCACATTTTTGATGTGATTTTGCGGCTCAAGGGAAATTATCTCTGGCCTGCGATGTGGGGGAACGCTTTTTGGACGGATGATCCGAAAAACTCAGAATTGGCGGACGAGTACGGTATTGTCATGGGGACAACGCACCAAGAATTTATGGTCTCAAGTGATATGGAATTTCACTGGTGGGCTGAACAAAAAGGCTATACAGAGCCAGATGGCGCGCCACTCAAATGGGATTTTTATACAAACGGCGAGAAAATGACAGAATTTTGGTCTGAAAATGTTAATGCGCGCAGTCAAAATGAAAATGTTTACACCCTAGGCATTCGTGGGCTTGGCGATTCACTTGCTGCACCTGTTGGCACGACTGAGGCTGACAATATCAAACTTGTCAGTGACGTTTTTCAGTCGCAACGCAAAATTCTTGAAAATGCTGGTTTGAATGTGAGTCAAACACCGCAAGTTCTCGCCCTTTACAAAGAAGTTGAAAATTATTATTATCATGGGCTGAACAAGGAAATTCCTGCAGAAGTGACGATTTTGCTCAGTGATGATAATCATGGTAATCTGCGGACTTTGCCAACCAAGGCAATGCGTGATTTTCAAACTGGCGGTTTCGGCATGTATTATCATTTTGATTATCATGGCGGACCTCGAGATTTCCGTTGGGTCAATACTAGCCCGATTGAAAAAACGCGTGAGCAAATGCTTATGGCATACAATTACGGTGTGCAAGATTTGTGGATTGTTAATGTTGGCGATCTCATGCCTTTACAATATCCGATTGAACATTGGTTCAAACTTGGCTATGACATTGACCATTATGGGACGATTGAGGGAACGGCTGATTTTGCCAAGGAATTTACAGCGCGTGAGTTTACGGACTATTTTGCGGCAGACGATTTGCAAAAAATCACGCATGTTTTGGCAGAATATCCACGCCTAAATGCCGTTCGCAAGCCAGAATGGCTCGGTTTCGATGACTTCAACGTCCTTGACGGTGAGGCGCAAACTTACCTAGAGTCGTGGCAACAACTTGACACGCTTGTCACACAGCTCCTTGATCACTGCCCGAGCGAGGTTCATGACAGCTTTTATCAGTTCGTTTACTACCCCGTTCATGCTTGCGCCAATGTGGCTAAGATCATGATTAACCTCGGCTACCAAAAAAATGGCATTGATCCCGAAAACAGCGAAAAACGCGCCCGTAAAGCTCTGGCAGAAGACACAGCCATTAACGATTACCTCAATTATGGCTTACACGACGGCAAATATTATGGCTATGGCATGGAATTTCATCTCGGCCAAACGACTTGGCATTCGCCGCTTGAGCAATTTGAGTTTAAGCCCTCTAACATGCTAGATTTCTCTTTTGCAGACAAGCCAATGGGACAGAAAGTTGAGATTAAGAAGCAAACGGCAGCAGTCCTAGCAGACATTAACACAGACTTGCCAGATAAAACAGCGATTGAAAATGACGGTGTGATTTCAATTCTTGCCACAGATTTCGCAGCGACAAAGCCAGCTAAAAATGGCGCAACTTGGACAATTTTGCCTAACTATGGTCGCGAAAAATCAGCCCTAAAAGTTCAACCAGACCAAGTAGATGTTCATCCGACAACAATTGATGTGCGTGACAACGCCTATGTTGACTTTAACATTTACGTCAAAACGGCGGGAACAGCAACGATTGTCACACAATTTGCACCATCAACATCGCCAGTTAATAGTGATTTGACCCATTTGCGCTATGCGATTCAGTTGGTTGAGGCAACAAACGAGACACCTTTGGATGATGTTCAAGTTGTGAATATCTTGTCAGATGATTTTATGATTATGAATGGCAGTGGTTATACTTGGAGTGATGGTGTGGATACGGCAGTGCATACGGCGACGATTCGGAATGGTAACATCTGTTTGTCGCACCATGAGATACCAACGAGTGGGACTTATAAAATTCGTATTTACATGGTTGATGATGGTCTTGTCTTGCAAAAAGTTCAGCTGGCAACTTTTGGTCAACCAACCATTACTGCTGAAGACGGCGGAGAAGTACCACTTGTCTTGGTTGGCCCAACGGACTGGTCAGGCGACAATAGTATCGTTGATGTGATGTTCCAAGCAGGCACACATGGTGCAAAAGAGGAGTACGACGTACCAAAATTAGCCAAAGGTGGCACAATTCAGAACTATTTGGGCGCAAAACCAAGTTATTTATATAGAAAGTAAAATATGAGTTATTTTGAAAAATTAGGTTACACAGAAAAAGACATTGCAAAACGGATCGAAGATGAGTTCAATGCGCTATTTTACGGCGATGAAACGGTTCGCATTTACCATGAAAAAGACGATCTTGGTTGGTTAGAGGACACAGGCAATAACGATGTGCGCACGGAGGGTATGTCTTATGGGATGATGATTGCCGTTCAGCTTGACAAAAAAGAGTTGTTTGATCGTTTGTGGCGCTGGGTCAACCGTTATATGTTGATGACAAGCGGGGCAAATGCGGGTTATTTCCGCTGGTCGTGTTTCAATGATGGACGCAGTAATTCCGAAGGGAGCGCACCAGATGGCGAGGAGTTCTTTGCCATGGCTTTGCTCTTTGCTGAAAAACGTTGGGGCAATGGGACAGGCGAACTAGATTATGGCAAACAGGCGCGTGACTTGCTAACGCAAATGGTGCATAAAGGCGATCCAAGTGATACCAGTGGTGGTCAGCCTATGTTTGATCCTAAAACGACTTATATCAAATTTGTCGCTGAAATGGCAATTAGCGATCCGTCTTATCACGTGCCACATTTCTACGACTTGTACGCCAAATATGGCAATGAAATTGACCGCGACTTTTTCAAGCGCGCAGCCGTTGATAGCCGAGATTATTTGCTCAAAGCCATGAACGCAGAGACAGGTATGGCAGCAGAATATGCCAATTATGACGGCACACCCGCAATCGTGCGTGGTCATGACAAATTCTTCAGCGATTCTTATCGTGTCAGCGCAAATATCGGTTTAGATTGGGCTTGGTTTGGTGTAAATAGCGCCTTGAAACCACGTGTCAAAGCCTTGCAAAAATTCTACAAACCCTTGATAACATTAAGTACGATTCCCGTTTTTGAAATTGATGGTAGGCAAATTTTAACTGGTCAGACCGAGGACGGACAAGATTTGACTTATGTCAAACATCCGCTTGCCTTACTCAGTGGTTTAGCGCAAGGGTCTCTCATCACAGATGATGAAAACGGCGATTATTTTGCCCAATTATTGTGGGATGCCAAACCAATCGTTGGCAAATTGCGTTATTATGACAATCTCTTGTATCTCTTTGCTTTAATGGCTTTGGGTGGGAAATATAACGTCATCTAATCATATTTACATTACTGCTAAACGCTTTGTGAATGTGAAAGTTTTCAAGAAAATAAAAGTTGAGACTGTCAATTTTGGCAGTTTTTTTTTACCCAAAATTATCGTATAATAGTAAGTAATGGAATCTAAAAAAAATATCAATGCAACAGCTAAAGAAAAGAAATTACTCAAAGCTTTACATAATAATCCCTCGAAAGTCATTTTAAAACGGGTCAATGCCCTGTTTTTTATCATTTTTGCTTTGTTTTTGATTTTGGTTGGCAGACTTTATCAAATGCAAATTAGAAATAAAGCCTTTTATGAAGAAAAATTAGTCACATCAGGTACTTTGTCAACGCTTACAGAAGGGACGGCGCGTGGTCAGATTTATGATGCCAAAAATCAGCCACTTGTAACCAATAAAGCGATTCAAACAATTACTTTTACACGGGGGAACACAGTTACTGCTGATGAGATGCGACAGATTGCGATTAAGCTAGTTACGATTATTCCTGATTCGGTCAAGACAGATACCCTGACCGAGCGTGATAAAAAGGACTTCTTTCTTGCTAGTCCTGAGAATCTTGCCATGGTGCAAGCGCGTTTGACGGCGAAAGAAAAAATTGATAAAAAAACAGGCGAAAAGTTGCCAGAGAGCAAGTTATACGCTAAATATATCGAAAAAGTGACGGATAAGGAAATCACTTACAATGCTGATACGGAACTTGCGGCTAAACTTTTCAAACGGATGAACGCAACGTCGAATTTTGCGACGACAATCATTGCATCAGGTACTTTTACAGCAGCGCAACAGGCTGTTTTGGCTGAAAATGAGCGAACACTCAATGGTATTGGGGTTGGGACGACTTGGGAGCGTGAATATACTGTTTCGCCATTGACCAGTATTATTGGTACTGTTACGAGTGAAAAAACGGGGATACCCCTAGAAGTTCTTGACGATTATCTAGCAAAAGGTTACTCGCTCAATGACCGTGTAGGGACATCTTACCTTGAAAAAGGTTATGAGGAAATTCTTCACGGAAAAAATACTGTCAAACAAGTTACTGTTGATAAAAATGGGAATGTAACGAATGAAAAAACGCTCACCAAAGGTAAGAAAGGTAAAAATATCAAGTTGACCATCGATCCAGAATTTCAAGAGGGTGTGCAAAATATTTTGAGGAACAATTTTGAGATGATGCAGGCTGAGGGTTATGCTACCTACTCTGACGGTGCTTATGCTGTTGTCATGAACCCGACAACAGGTGAGATTTATGCCATGGCGGGAATTTCGCATGATATGGCAACGGATGACATCAAAAATGATGTGTTGGGGACGATTCAAAATGGTTTTGTCCCTGGTTCTGTTGTCAAGATGGGAACAATTACGGCTGGTTGGGAAAATGGTGTGCTTTCTGGTAATCAGGTGCTTGATGACCAACCGATTGAGATTCAAGGTTCTGCTGTCAAACAGTCTTGGTTTACTCGGGGGCAAGTGACGCCGATTTCGGCTGTTCAAGCCTTGGAATATTCATCAAATACGTATATGATTCAAACGGCGCTTAATATTTTGGGTCAGCCTTATCAAAGAGGGATGGGAATTTTTACGTCAAGACTTGAGGAATCTTTCCAAAAAATGCGTGGTACTTATGCGGAGTATGGTCTGGGCGCAGCGACAGGCATTGATATGCCAGGCGAATCGAAAGGTTTCAAAGGCGAAGAGCCAACGGCTGCTAATTACCTTGATGAAAGTTTTGGTCAGTATGACACTTATACGCCTTTACAGTTGGCACAATATGCTGCAACCATTGCCAATGACGGTAAACGTGTTGCACCACATATCGTTGAGGGAATTTATGGTAATAATACAGACGGTTCTTTGGGAACTTTGGAGAAAAAAATTGAGTCGAAAACTCTGAATACAGTCGCCATTGATCTGGAAAATGTCAAGCTGCTCCAGCAAGGTATGTTTCAGGTAACGCACGGCGGTAATATGGCAACAGGGAAAAATATCATGGAGAATGCAAGCGTGAATATCAACGCTAAAACAGGAACATCAGAAACCTTTAAGCTAAATGAAAATGGTATGCCAGTCTATTTGTCAGTCAACAATGTTGTGGCGTATGCACCATCTGAAAATCCTCAAATCGCCATTGGTGTCATGGTACCTAATACAATCATCAGAGAAGACGGCGAAACAACGCATGCTAATCAATATATCACGCGTGATATTGTCAATTTATACAATACGATGTACAAGTTTAAATGAGAAAGGAGATGAGCTTTAAAAACAATTCTAAAAATTAGACTTGTTTTTGAAAATCAAGACTAATTTATGGCTTACTACCCTGAACCGATTGCAAAGCTGATTGAATCTTACTCAAAGCTCCCTGGTATTGGTCAAAAAACGGCGACTCGGCTTGCCTTTTATACGATTGGCATGTCGGATGATGATGTCAACGCTTTTGCGGCAAATCTCTTGTCGGCTAAGCGTGATTTGCATTTTTGTAGTATTTGCGGTAATCTGACGGATGCTGACCCCTGTAACATTTGCACGGATGAAACGCGCGATCAGACGACGATTTTTGTTGTTGAGGCGTCTAAAGATGTGTTAGCAATGGAGAAGATTCGTGAATATACGGGGCTTTATCACGTTTTGCATGGCACGATTAGCCCGATGAATGGTGTCAGTCCTGATGATATTAATGTTAAAACCCTGATTACACGGCTCATGGACAGTGAGGTTATGGAGATTATCATTGCAACGAATGCAACGAGCGACGGCGAGGCAACTGCCATGTATTTGGCGCGGATGATTAAGCCTGCGGGCATTAAAGTTACGCGTCTGGCGCGTGGTTTGGCGGTTGGCAGCGATATTGAGTATGCTGATGAGGTGACCTTGAGTAAGGCGGTTGAGAATCGGCAAGAGATTTGAGGAGGGATAAAAATCTGCGAAAGCAGTTTTTTTGTCTCTAAAATGTGTCGTTCGTGGTCTGTAAATGTCGTTCATACAAAGTTTTGGTCAAATCTGGCATATTTTAGGTCGTTTTTGGTATTTGGAAACTTTTTTCCAAGATTACGATATACTAAGAATATAAACAATAACAACACTCGTTCATAAAAAGGAGAACACAAACATGGCAAACAAAAGCAAATTCTTTCTGACAAAATTAAAGTACCTCTTTATCGGTTTAGCTGTATTAGTAGCTGAGCAACTTTTAACAGTCCTAATTGCACGACCAGATCTATTAAATTTGGAATATAATATCGTATTAAATATTATGTTTTCGCTTCTCATTATCTTGTTTTGTATCCTTACTCTTTTTTTAGCAAAAAAAATGCAATTAACTGATTTTAAGCTAAAAACAAGTATTCCTAAGTTTATAGGTACTGTACTTTTAGGAGTTATTGGCGTATTTATCGCAACGGTTATTGGTGCATCTCTTATAGTGATTACTGGCAAGACAAATACAGTTAATCAACAGGCACTTGATGAAGTGTTTAAATCTATTCCGTTACTTCCATACAGTTTAATGATTGCTCTTTTAGCACCAATTGTTGAAGAGTTTGTCTTTCGTGGTTTGATTATTGGTAAATTATTTTCTAAACATAAATTTCTTGGTTGTATAACGTCTGCTGTTATATTTGGACTTTCCCATAATCCAAGTAATATTGGAAGTTGGATTATTTATGCGGGGACAGGTGCTGTTTTAGCTTTTGTTTATACCAAAACTGATAGTTTAGGAACGAGTACGGCAATTCATATGATAGATAATGGTAAAAGTGTTTTGCTAGCGATTTTAAAGTTATTACTGAAATAAATCTCAAAACTTGCTTTTTTTGTTTAATTTAATGTCGTTCGTGGTCTGTAAATGTCGTTCATACAAAGTTTTGGTCAAATCTGGCATATTTTAGGTCGTTTTTGGTATTTGGAAACTTTTTTTCTGAGATTGTGATATACTAAATATATAAACGAAATGAGTTGACTTGAGTTGGCGCCGACAAAGCAGCTGACCGACTTTCTTAATTGTAAGAAAGCTGGTCTCAAATTTAAAAGAAATACGTGTTGGTTCTGAAATAGCTTGCTTGGTTTTAAAAGGCGAGCTAAGAGGTAAATCATCTATCGCAGTGAGTGAGAACTTACGAAAACGCAATTGACTGACTTTCTTTTTATAGGAAATGTCGTCTTGAATTATAGGAGAAAATAATATGACAACACAACATTGAATAACGTAGCTGGACTTGATAACTTTTCATCACTTACTAAAGATGAGATGATGATGGTTGAAGGTGGGGCGATAAATGTGGGGAACTTGGTTAAAGCTATTGGTGCTGTTTATGCTGCCGGATATGCTGTTGGAAGTTTTGTGGGCAATCTCTTAAAATAAGAGGAAATATTTTAGTAAGAAAGAGGAATAACATATGCTAAGAAAAAATAATTTCAATCCTATTCAAATTACAATATGTGCCTTAATATTCTTGATGGTAGGGATTGAATTATTGACACTTGTTGTTTTTCGCCAATCACTTCATTTACCAGTTATTATTGGTATAGGTTGTGGAATTTCTATGTTACTTAAACAGAAGGGATGATTAATATGACATTGATGCAAAAACTTCAGAAGCTTATGGCAGAGAAAAAAAGTTTTAGATTTATTGTAAAAGCTTCAGCTGCACAAAGTTGGCGAGAGTATTTTATTTCTGAAAATTCTTATCATTCCAGTGATATAGTAGAAATTGGTGATAATTATGTAATAATCACTAAACAGGATAAACAACTATTGCTACCTGAGTGGCGAATATCTGCGATTATCTTATTGTAATGTCAAAAATGATGGAAAGACTTTTAAATCATTTTTGATAAAATAATTGGAAAACTGTACTGGTGGGATAGTTCCTGTCCTAGTTTATGTAGGCAGTGCAGTTTTAGGTGCAGGTGCAACCATTGGCGTTATTAAATTTTGCCAGTGGATAAAATTATAATCTAGAGATTTGGGGAAAATTATGTTAAAAAAGATCATGCCGACCATTTCAAAATATGGTAGTATTGTGTTTATTGCCGGTATCTTAACGGGTATATTTGCTGTAGCTGCTTACATGCTGTTAGTTAAAAAATAATAGGTATCTCGAAAGTGAAGTTTATCTTTTAAAAAGTAGTCATGTTTATACTCACATTTATTCTGATTGCAAAGATAATTCAGATTAAGTACGAAGACTATAAATTAAAACAGAATAATAGTCAAATTTAAGGAAATCAAACATGAAAATCAAAACCCCAGCCTCAAATCGGAAAAATTTTTTTCTGGGACTGTTTATCATCTATATTCTCACGATTATAATAGAAGATGTGATGGGCTCGAATTATTTGGTAAACGTATTGCCTCCGCCACTTGTCATCATTTTCTTTCTAGCGATTCATGATTTATGATGACTGCTGTTAATATAAGTTAAAGACATTCAAACGGTCAGTTTGGATGTTTTTCGTGTAAATATCAAAAACTTTTATGCCAATTCCATGTCATTCATGGCATATAAATGTCGTTCATACAAAGTTTTGGTCAAATTTGGCATATTTTAGGTCGTTTTTGGTATTTGGAAACTTTTTTTCTGAGATTGTGATATACTAAGTACGTAAACAAATGAGTTTACTGGTTGGTCAGCTGTTGCTTGAAATAATTACTTTAAACTCGAGTTGAAGAAATTATTTTAGTTATTTGTTGCAGTGAATGATAATTCACGAAATTGGAAAACCAATTTTTATTATAGAAATAGTTTGAATATGATAAAATTGTTTTTAATATCAGAAGAGGATAAATTTTATGAATAATGAAATTCCGAAAGTTATAAAGGCTGCATCATTGCCTAACAATCTCCTCATGCTTGATTTTGATAATGGGGAGCGACGTTACTTATCTTCTCATTATTTAACACAGTATGTCAATGCTTTTGGCGGAGATAGCGCAGTGACGGCTGGAACAAAGCGAACGCTTCTCGTATCACCGACAATCTCCTTTTTTGGAAATGCATTCAAAATTACATCTGATGGCATGTTGATTGTGAATGATAAAGATACTTATACGAGTGAAGAATTGTGGAAAAATAGTAGTGTCCATATTTCTGGTATCCGAAGAACTTCGCTTGATGCAGGGCACTGGGTAAGAAATCTTATGATTGCGCTAGGGATTATCCTTTTCTTCGTAGTATTAGTTTTACTTTTCCCAGAGTGAAATTATAAGTAGTCAGAAAAATAAGAGAGTCGGATGGTAAGTAATCTGGCTTTCTTTTCAATATAAGGAAAAAATAAAAAATACTGCTTCACTTATTAAGTTTGATGAATTTATTGTTATTGATACAGGTTCAACTGATGATACCATTGAAGTAGTATGAAGAAAATAAGGAGAGTATGATGTATAACGAAGAACTGTTAAAAGATGTTGAACGTCGAAATGAAAATGGCGATGTCGTCGTTAAATCTAGTGGTGGAAAAGTGACAAAAATAATAAAGTGTGTGTGTACATTTTTGGCATTATTCTTACTATATGAATTTGCCCAAGTTATATCAGTGCTTAGTCTGGCTATTAAAGAACCAGTCTTTCAGACACTTTTAGGTGGTGTTGCTATCTTAGTTGCCATTTGGTTATTTATTTGGATTTTCAAAAAATTGAGTTGGATTGAGTTGGATTTAAAATCAATTGACATAAAAAAATGTGTTATCTATCTCATAGGTGGCAATTTGTTAAACTTTTGCGGACTATTTGTTGCTCAGCTTTTTATGGGGGAACAGATTCCCGAGAATCAAGAGTTGGTCATTGAGATGGGAAAGAATATGGCAATAGTTTTATTTTTCATGCAAATTGTTATATTTGCGCCAATTGTGGAAGAATATATTTTTAGAGGCTATCTTCAAAGCATGGCGCTAAAAAATTATCCTAAAATTGGCTTCCTAGTGACTGCGTTACTATTCACATTGGTACATGGTCCGAATAATATAGGGAGTTTTATCGAATATGGCACTCTTGCGACCATTTTAGGGATTATTTGTTATCGTACAAAACGGATAGAGTATGCTATTTGCTTTCACATATTTAATAATCTGATTGGTTTCATTCAGATATTTAATGAAATTTCGTAGACTTAAATTCTTTTAGAAACATTTATAAAAAAGGAGAATACAAAAATGGCAAACAAAAGTAAGTTTTTTCTTTCGAAATATGGTGTTATTATTTTTATAGCAGGTGCGATGACAGGTGCGTTTGCTGTGATTATTTATTATTTTAATAAATAATGATGTCATTCGTGTGTTGAGAAAAGAAATGGATAGGTAAGATGATGAACTTGGATAAAGTAAACGCAAAATTGATTGCTCTGACTGGTGGCGGGCTTGAGATGATTAAAGGACCATCTTTATCATAGTTAGTATTTGGAAATTTTCATAATCTGAATGTTTATGAAATAGTTGTAAAAGAAAATGCTCAAGCCTGATGCTTGGCTATTTTTTAATTTAAAAATGTCGTTCGTGGTTTGTCAATGTCGTTCATACAAAGTTTTGGTCAAATCTGGCATATTTTAAGTCGTTTTTGGTATTTGGCAATTATTTTTCTGAGATTGCGGTATACTAATCATATAGACAAATCGTAGCGATGAACTTTAGAATTTGAAAGAGGAAAAGAAGATGAAATTTAAAACAAAATTGACACATTCGAGCAATGGCGAACTTGTGAACATTAAAGGACCACCGATTTAACGTTTATTATATTTAACTTTTAACTCAAAAAACATTTAAATCTTAAAATTAGATTTAAATGTTTTTTTATATGTCTTATTGATATTTGAAGGTAAGAAAATGTGGTAAAAGCAAGTTATAAAAATGTCATTCATGGCATATTTTAGGTCGTTTTTGGTATTTTGGAAATAAAGTTTTAATTTTCGACTATAATAGAGTTAAGAACAAAAACAAAATAGATAGGAAAAAAAGATGCTAAAAAGATGCTAAAAAGATATAAATATGTTCAGCAAGTTGATCAAAGAGATTGCGGTGTAGCAGCTTTAGCAACGATTGCGAAAAATTATGGCTCGGATTTTTCCTTGGCGCATTTGCGGGAATTAGCAAAGACGGATATGGAGGGGACGACGGCGCTAGGAATTGTGCGAGCGGCGGAGTTACTGAATTTTGAGACACGTGCACTTCAAGCCGATATGACCTTGTTTGAGATGACGGATATTCCCTATCCATTTATTGCTCATGTGACTAAGGACGGCAAATATCTCCATTACTATGTTGTTTATGGTGTCAAAAAAGATAAACTTATCATTGCTGATCCTGACCCAGATGTTGGGCTGACCAAGATGAGTAAGGAAAAGTTTGCGGCTGAATGGTCGGGAGTGGCAATTTTCGTTGCACCGTCACCTAACTATCAGGCTGAAAAAGATGAGAAAAATGGTCTCTTGAGTTTTATACCGCTATTGACCAAGCAAAGAGGGCTGATTTTTAATATTGTTATCGCCTCCTTACTTGTAACAGCTATCAATATTGCTGGGTCGTATTATTTGCAGAGTATCATTGATGATTATGTGCCAAATCAGATGAAATCAACGCTTGGCATTATCTCGCTTGGTTTGATTATCACTTACATTTTGCAACAAATCTTGAGTTATGCGCAGACTTATCTGCTTAACATTTTCGGGCAACGCTTGTCAATTGATGTTATTTTATCTTATATTCGCCACATTTTCGAGTTGCCGATGAGTTTTTTCGCCACACGGCGAACAGGGGAAATCTTATCGCGGTTCAATGATGCCAACTCAATCATTGATGCGCTAGCAAGTACGATACTGTCAATCTTCCTAGATGTGTCAATCGTGGTTATCGTCGGTGTTTTCCTATTTGTCCAAAATACGACTCTCTTTTTATTAACCTTGATTTCAATTCCAATTTATGCGCTGATTGTTATCCTTTTCATCAAACCTTTTCAGAAAATGAATGCTCAAGTCATGCAGAGCAATTCACTTTTGAACTCAGCAATCATTGAGGACGTAAACGGCATTGAAACGCTTAAAAGTCTGACCAGTGAAGCAACTTCCTATCAGAAAATTGACCGAGAATTTATTTCTTATCTGAAATTTTCTTTCAAACGCGAACGTTACGAGGCCATTCAAACGGCGCTCAAACAGTCGCTGAAATTGATATTAAATGTTGTGATATTATATTTTGGTGCAAGACTTGTCATGAGTGATAAAATTTCGCTTGGTCAGCTGATTACTTATAATACTTTGTTATCTTATTTTACCACGCCACTGGAAAATATCATCAATTTGCAGACGAAAATTCAGCAAGCCAAGGTAGCAAATAATCGTTTGAATGAAGTTTATCTTGTTGAGTCAGAGTTTCAAGATGAAAGTTTTGTGGCTGAGCTTGATAAGATTGATAGCATTTCATTTGACGATGTGAGCTACAAATATGGTTTTGGTCGTGATACGTTAAAGGAAATTGGACTTGAGATTAAAGCGGGCGAAAAATTGGCGCTGATTGGTGCAAGTGGTAGCGGTAAGACAACGCTTGCCAAGCTCATTGTCAACTTTTTTGAGGCAAGTCACGGTGTAGTCAAGATTAACAATCAAGATATTAAAAGCATTGATAAAAAAACGCTTCGTCAAAAAATCAACTATGTGCCGCAGCAACCGTACATTTTCACGGGGTCTATCATGGAAAATCTAACACTTGGCGCTAAAAAAGACTTAACGGCGCAAGACATCATGGCGGCTTGTGAGCTTGCGGAAATTCGGGCAGATATTGAAGGAATGCCGATGAATTATAACACGGAAATCACCGACGGCACAGGTATCTCGGGTGGTCAGAAACAGCGGATTGCCTTAGCGCGTGCGATTTTGACCGATTCTGATGTTTTGATACTTGATGAGGCGACGAGTTCACTTGATGTTTTCACCGAGAAAAAAGTCATTGATAATCTGCTCAAACTTGACAAAACGATTATCTTTGTCGCCCACAGATTGTCAATCGCAGCCAAAAGTGATCGGATTATCTTGCTTGAGCAAGGGCAGATTATGGAAGCAGGTAGTCACGAGGAATTATTGGCGCTTGGTGGACAATACCAAGAAATGGTTGCTTTGTAAACATAGAAAAGGGGAGATAAAAATGACACTAACATTTCTCACATCAGTTATCATGTTTATTGTTTACGCTCTTGCTATAGTGGTTATCTCGTTTGCCATTTTGGAAAAAATATTTGGCAAGTCATCTAGGAGGAAATAACATGCTTAAACAGTTAAAAAATTGTCTTTTTGACAGGACAATCTTAAAAAGACTTGTGCAATCATTTTTAGGAATGGTTCTTACCATGAATTGTTTACATTTACTTGTGATTCAGGAGTTTATAGACCTTGAGGAGTTGCTGGACATCATTGGCTTTTGCTTTTGGTATTGGCTCTATTGCGCCTATAAGAAATATTTGGAAAGAAAGGATAGGATATGAATCAAAATTTATTTGAAAGTGCTGAATTTTATAAACGGCGCTACGGCAATTTCTCGGTTTATCTGATTCTGCCGACATTTCTCTTATTTACTTTCTTGATTGTCTTTTCCCTTTTTGCTAAGAGGGAAATTACGATTAAGTCGGTCGGAGAAATTGTGCCAGCACATCGGATTGCGAAAATTCAGTCAACAAGTGATAATAAAATTATCGAAAATCACCTAACCAACAATGTTTATGTTGAAAAAGGTCAGACGTTACTTGCTTATTCGGGGACGATTACAGATTCGGAAATCAATAACATTTCGAGGTAAATCGAGCAAGTGGATAAGCAACTTGCAGACTTAGAAACGCTGAAAAATGGACTTAACACGGACACACAGACATTTGAGACGACTGATGACTTTGGCTATCAAAGCACACTTGGCAATTATCTCAGTCAGATTGAGCTGACAAGTAAGGAATTTGCTAAGGCAAATGCTGATATTAGCAATCAAAACTCAACTGTTACGAGTGCACAAAATGCTGTCAGTGATGAAATCAATGCGCTTTGCCAAAAAATTGACGATAAAAACGCGAAACGTGCTGCTGAAAAAGATAAGGATAAGCGCGACCTGCTCACACAAGAAATTGAGCAGCTAGAGCTGACTTTATCAAGTTTGAATACGCAAAGAGCGAGTAGTGGCACGTATCAATCTTTTAACGATAGTTTGACGTCAAAACTTGACAATCTCAAAACGGCGCAATTAGCAACCGCTGACAAAGAATTGGTCGAATTAAAGACGAAAAAAGAAGAACTTGCACAAAATCTCGTTTTAGCGCAAGAAACGCAAAAAAATAATAAGGTAGTTGCCCAAGAATCTGGTATAATAAAATTAGACGAAGAAAATAAGAATAAGAAGATTATTCCGACAGGGACGATGATTGCCGAGATTTTGCCTAATATCACGGATAAAACAAAACTTGAAGTCGTTTATTATGTTGATTCGAGTGCATTGACAGGGCTGAAAAAAGGTCAGAAGATTCGCTTTACTTCGGATAAGAAATTGAGCGAGCAACTGGTTATAACAGGTAAAGTCAAGGAAATCGCCAAATCAGCGACAGTAGTTGAGGGACAAAATATTTTTCAGATAAAGGCTGAAATTTATCCCAAAGCCGCGGACAAGAAAAAGTTGATTTATGGCATGCAAGGTCGCATTTCAAGTATTATTGACAAGAAAACTTTCTTTAACTATTACAAAGATAAGATTTTTGGTAATCATTAAGCGTAACAAAAATAGAAAATGGAGAAGAAAAATGGTTGAATTTAAAGGAATTGAGAAGTTTGAAGTGATTCGTGATGAGAAGTTAGTTGATGTTAAGGGTGGCGAGGTTGTTGGTATTCTTGCTGTTGGGACTTGGTTTGGTAATTTGTTTTCAAAATTTGGATTTAATAAATAAATGATATTATTTATTGGTGGAGTGAGTGCCATTGGGTTTTATCTTGTGGTAATTCCATATATTTTATATCGAATTACTGGTAAGCAGATTAGTTGGAAATTATTTATTATCCCATCATTACTAGGGGTAATAAACGCGATGATAGTGCCTAAATCGTTTATTGTGATAGGTTGCGTATTGGATATACTGATCTATACTTTATTTCTACAAAAATATCGGGAACGCAATTTGGCACTTAATCTGTTTTATACCATGTTTGCTTTGACTTTCACTTATGCCGTTGAAATGTTTATCTTTTGTTTTATTGTAGAGGGAATTTTTAAAATAGAAAGTATGTCAATGGGTGCAAGCATTGGCTGTCTTTGTGTTATACCTGTCTATATTTTTATGACAAAATACTTGACATTAGAACCGAAGCGGTTTATAATCGCCCAGGAGCAGGAGCAGGAGCAGGAGCAGGAGCAGGAGCAGGAGCGTGATATTCAGGCAGAACAGCATCGTATAATTCTCGTTTCAAATTTATTTATGGCATTTTTCTATATTTCTAATAATTCAGTTAGATTAACTGAGCTTGGCAATTATTTTGATTTTCGCTATGTCCTATTTATCTATGTTTTCGGCTTTATCTTTTCCTTGTATATAATCAATGCCAAATACAGGGAATGGGAAATTCAAAAACTTATCAAATACAAAGAGTATATTTTAGCAAACCTTGCGACTTATACAAAAGAAGTTGAAGAATCTTTTCAAACAGTTCGTGCTTTCCGTCATGATTTTGCCAATGTCCTTGTTTCTATGCGAACAACGATTGAAACGCAAGGAATAGAAGAAATTAGAAAAACTTATAATGAAATTCTAGGTGCAAGTAACATTCTCCTAGAAAATGGTCGTAGGGAAGTTGAAAAATTGTCAAATGTCAAAGTTGAAGAACTCAAAAGTGTGATTTCAGAAAAAATATTAAAAGCTGAAAGTTCTAATATTGATTTTGAATTAGAAATTCCTAACGAAATTAACAGTTTAAGAATTGACAAAGTAGACATGGTGAGGATGCTAGGCATTTTGTTAGATAATGCAATCGAGGCAGCCAGAGAATGCGAAATGGCTAACCCGAGTGTCAGTTTAGCGATTTTTAATAGAGGGGCAACGAGATATTATGTTGTCGAAAATGATATGAGTGAAAAAAAATTGTCGCCAAGAAAGCTCGTGGTAGACGGTTATTCAACAAAGAGCGCAGATCGTGGTCATGGTCTTGCAAACGTTGAAAGAGTGATGAAAAGGTATGCAAATACTAACTACCATATTCAAGCCAACAATTACAAATTTAGAGTTGAATTAGAAATGAGGAAAAAAGATAATGAAAGTATTTATTCTTGAAGATGATCAAGTACAACAATTTCGCTTAGAAAGTCTGATTAGAGACTATCTATTACAAAAAAAGTATCCCAATGGGGGTGTCGTTGCCTGTGGTAATGTACGCGACCTTTTAGAAGAACTTGTGGATGTGCCGCAAAATAATATCTATTTTTTAGATATTGCGATTAATAGAGATAAAGACGCGGGTCTCAGGGCAGCTGAAAAGATTCGTCAGCTAGATTCACTCGGTCAAATCAGTTTTGTCACAACCCATAATGAGTTTGCGCCGATTACCTACGAATATCGCGTTAATGCGCATGATTTCATTGACAAAATATTGCCACAAGATGAATTTGATAAAAAGGTTCTTGATAACATTGACCATTATATCGAGTTCAATCGGATTAAACCTTTGGGTCAAATCTTTTCATATAAAACAAGAACTGATAAGCTAATCGAGGCGCGTTATTCGGATATTTACTACTTTGAAACGACTGGTAATGCGCATCAACTTTTATTGCAAATGGACGGGGAAACCGTGTCTTTCTTTGGCAGTTTGTCTAAGATTGATGCGCAATCTGACACGTTCGTGCGCATTCATCGCTCTTACCTTGTCAATAAAGAACGAATTATAAGATATTATAAAAAAGAAAAACTCGTTCTTCTTGATGATGACACAGAGTTACCTGTTTCGAGAAGTGGTGCAAAAATTTTAGGGAAAATGCCAGCTTTTTCTTAGTCTACAAACTAAAATCACTCGAAAATGAGTGATTTTTTATGGTATAATATAGGGCAAAGAGATGATTTTTAGGAGACAAGATGTCAAAGCAAACTTTAGTTATATTATATGGTGGGCGTAGTGCCGAGCGTGAAGTGTCGGTGCTATCAGCTGAGAGCGTGATTTCAGCAGTGAATTATGACAAATTTACAGTCAAAACTTTTTTCATTAGCAAAAATGGCGACTTCATCAAAACGCAAGAATTTACAGCAACGCCAAGTGCGGATGAAAGATTGATGACAAATGAGACACTAACTACTGCTCAAATTGTCTCGCCAGCTAGCATTTACGAAAAAAACGCCGTTGTTTTTCCAGTTTTGCATGGCCCAATGGGCGAGGACGGCTCGATTCAAGGCTTTTTGGAGATTCTCAAAATGCCCTATATTGGTCCCAATATCACGCATGCTAGCGTGACCATGGATAAAATCATGACCAAGCACGTTTTTACGTCGGTCAATATCCCGCAAGTGCCATATGTGGCGCTGACTGATTTGGCGAAAATTGATGAAAAAATGGCTGAAGTGACTGAAAACTTGACCTATCCAGTTTTTGTCAAACCAGCCAATATGGGATCGTCTGTTGGCATTTCAAAAGTCGAGACGGCAAGTGAATTGCGTGCTGCGATTGATGAGGCAATTAAGTTTGATAGTCGGATTCTCATTGAGCAAGGTGTCAATGCGCGTGAAATCGAAGTCGCAGTTCTTGGTAATAACGATGTTCAGACAACAATGTCAGGTGAAGTGGTTAAGGATGTCGCCTTTTACGATTACAAGTCCAAATATATTGACAACCAGATTACCATGGCGATTCCTGCGGAAATTCCTGAAAATGTTGCGGAAAAAATGCGAAAATTTGCTGAAACTGCTTATCGCGCAGTCGCAGGAACAGGCTTGTCACGTTGCGATTTTTTCATGACCGCAGACGAGCAGATTTACCTCAATGAAATCAATGCAATTCCGGGTTTCACACAATTTTCAATGTATCCGCTTTTGTGGGAAAATATGGGACTTGCTTATTCAGATTTGATTGAGAAATTGGTTGAGTTGGCGTTTGAGACTTTCAAGGCTCGGGAGAGTAAGTTGGAGAATTAGGATTGCGTGAGTTACTAAGCTACGTTGTAGATAGCAAGACCCTAAACTCTTCGTCACTTCGTTCCTCAATCATTAAGGGAGTTGCCATGTTTTCAGTTGAAAAAATCAAGAAGTTAAATGAAACAGAATTTCAAGTTTATCATTATATTAATGAGCATATTGAGACGGTCAAAAAGATGACGATTCGGGAATTGGCGCAAGTTACACATGTTTCAACGGCGACGATTGTTAGAGTTTGTCGGCATTTGGGTTATGATGGTTTTGCGGAATTGAAGTTCGATATTGCAAAAAATGAGCGATTTGAAACGTCGCTTGAGACTTACTATGCCAATTTTTTTGAGTTGGATTCTTTTCTTAAAGGCTTGACTGGTCAGGTTTTTCAAGAAAAATTAGAGCGGGTTTGTCGACTGATTGAGGGCTGTGATTATTGCGTTTTTCTCGGTATTGGAACAAGTGGTGCACTTGCAAAATATGGTTATCGTTATTTTACAAATGTTGGGATTCAGTCATTTGTCATCACGGATCCCTATTTTCCGATTACTTCAACAGGTTATAAAAACGCTTGTTTGATAATCTTGTCAGTGTCGGGCGAAACCAAGGAAATTTTGGAGCAGATTTGTGCCATTAAAAAAACGGGGGCAAAGATTGTTTCGATTACTAATGACGAAAATTCGACGATTGCTAAGTTAGCAGATAGTAACTTTTCTTATTACATGGTAGATGAATTTGCAAGTACGCGCGCGATTAAGCTGACAACACAGTTGCCAGTTTTGGCATTAATTGAGATTTTTGCGCATAATATCAAAGTTGAAAAGTGACCAAGGTGTCGCTTTTTTGTTACAAAAAATGTTACAAGTTACAAGTTGATGAACGCCTATTTATTTCTTCCTAAAAATAAGTTATACTAAATTCAAGTAAGCGCTTACCATTATTTTTAAATGACTAAAAAATGGAGAACATCTATGAATGAATTTATTAATGGGAAACTGATTCCCGCTATCATGAAATTTGTTTCGACAAAACCCATGATAGCCTTTCGTAATGGCATGCTCTACACCATGCCATTTTCAATTATTGGCTCGATTTTCTTGCTTCTTGCCAATTTTCCGATTCCCGCAGTTTCGACTGCGATTGAGAATGCGGGATTGTCTGGCTATTTCAACCAAGCGTTTGGCGCAACCTTTGCCATTATGGCGTTTTTCGCGGCAATGGGCATTACCTCTTGTTATGTTAAGGAGCAAGGTATTGATGACACTTTGCCCGCTGGTATGATTGCCATGGCGCAATTTTTGCTCCTCATGAGTTCAGAAGTCACAGAATCTGAAAGTGGTAATATTGTCGGCAATATCATTAACAAAGATTGGACTGGTGGTAAAGGGATGATTGTAGCGATTATCGTTGGTCTTTTTGTTGGTATTATCTACTCTTGGTTTATCAAGCACGACATCCGTATCAAGCTCCCTGACGGTGTGCCACCAAATGTGGCAAACTCCTTTACAGCGCTGATTCCAGGTGTTGCGATTACCTGTCTGACTTTGATTGTCTACATTGTCTTTGACAAGTTTAACACGACATTCTTTGACTGGATTTACAAAGTACTACAAACGCCACTACAAGGTATGACCTCTACGCTTCCTGGTGTTATTGTCATGGGTGTGGTGATTCCACTTTTCTGGTTTTTCGGTATCCACGGCTCGACCATTGTCGGGGGGATTATGGGGCCACTTTTGACTGCCAATTCTCTTGACAATAAAGAACTTGTCGAAGCTGGAAAAACGCTAACTCGGGCAAATGGTGGTAAAATAGTAACACAACAGTTTTTGGATCAATACATGACCGTGACAGGCGCAGGGATGACAATTGGCTTGGTTGTTTTCATGGTTTTCTTTGCCAAATCAAAACAGTACAAAGAACTTGGCAAACTTTCAATCATTCCAGGCATTTTCAACATCAATGAACCTGTAATTTTTGCAACACCAATCGTGATGAACCCAATCATGCTTTTACCATTCATCCTCTCGCCTTTATGCTCAGGTTTATTGACCTACTTCGCTATTTATACAGGTGTAGTGCCAATGTTTGAGGGGATTGTTGTGCCATGGACAACACCACCAATTGTTTCAGGTTTCTTGACAAATGGGTGGCAAGCTGCGATATTGCAAGCGATTTGTTTGACGATGACATTTTTCATCTATTTGCCATTTGCTAAGAAAATGGATCAGATTACTGTTGCCCAAGAAAAAGGAAACGTGGCAAATTAAATAAAAATTGGAGAGAAAATGACTTTAAGAAAAGACTTTTTATGGGGCGGAGCAGTTGCTGCGCATCAATTAGAAGGTGGTTGGAATGAGGATGGCAAAGGTATTTCCGTTGCTGATGTTATGACCGTTGGGGCAAATGGTGTCGAACGGCGAATTACTGACGGCGTGTTACCAAACGAAAATTATCCCAATCACGAAGCGATTGATTTTTATCATCGCTACAAAGAAGATGTGGCATTATTTGCAGAGTTGGGGCTCAAATGTTTCCGCACCTCTATTGCTTGGACACGCATTTTTCCAAAAGGCGATGAAACAGAGCCAAATGAGGCAGGTTTGCAATTTTACGATGACTTGTTTGATGAATGTTTGAAATATGGTATTGAGCCAGTGATTACTCTGTCGCATTTTGAAATGCCTTATCATTTGGTAACGGCGTATGGTGGTTGGCGCAATCGTAAATTGATTGACTTCTTTGTGACATTTGCTGAAACAGTTTTCAAACGCTACAAAAATAAAGTCAAATATTGGATGACTTTCAACGAAATCAACAATCAATCGAATTTCCTTGAAGATTTTGCACCTTTTACAAATTCAGGATTGAGATTTACCGCTGGCGAAGATCGTGAGCAAATCATGTATCAAGCTGCCCATTATGAGCTTGTTGCGAGTGCAAGAGCTGTCAAAATCGGTCACGAGATTAATCCAGATTTTCAAATCGGTAGCATGATTGCCATGTGTCCGATTTATCCTGCGACAATGAAACCGCGCGACATTATGAAAGCGCAAGTTGCCATGCAGCGCCGTTACTGGTTTAGCGATGTGCATGCCCGTGGGCATTATCCGAGCTATTTGACGGCTTACTTTAAGCGCCGTGGTTACCATATTGACATAACTAGCGAAGATAAGCAAGATTTAGCGGCTGGGACAGTTGATTATATTGGCTTTTCTTACTATATGAGTTTTGCTGTCAAGGATACGGACAATGGCGCAGGTTTTGATTATGATGAAGCGCGTGAGCTGATTCGTAACACCTATGTTGAGGCGAGCGAGTGGGGCTGGCAGATTGACCCGCTAGGTCTACGCTATGCTATGAACTGGTTTGCGGAACGTTATGAATTGCCACTTTTTATCGTTGAAAATGGTTTTGGCGCTGTTGATGAGGTTGTTGACGGCAAAATTTATGACGATTATCGCATCAATTATTTAAAAGCGCACATTGAGCAGATGAAAGATGCTGTTGAAATTGACGGCGTTGACCTCCTTGGTTATACACCTTGGGGATTTATTGACCTCGTGTCAGCAGGAACAGGCGAGATGAAAAAGCGTTATGGCATGATTTATGTTGATAAGGATAATGACGGCAATGGGACGTTAAATCGCAGTAAAAAAGAGTCATTTGAGTGGTATCAGCGAGTTATTGCAAGTAATGGCGAGATATTATAAATTTTAAACGAGGGAGGATAGAATCCCTCGTTTTTTTATGTTAAAATAAAAACTATGAATCTAACATTACACGAAATCGCAAAAGTAGTTGGTGCCAAAAATAACTTAGCTGATTTACCAGATAGGACGCTTAACAATATCGAGTTTGACAGTCGTCTCATCAAATCTGGCGACATTTTCCTACCGCTGAAAGGCGCGCGTGATGGACATGACTTTATCGCGACGGCTTTTGAAAATGGTGCAGTTGTCAGCTTATCGGAAAAAACGGTGGCTTTCCCGCATATCTTGGTTGATAATACGGAGCAGGCTTTCCAAAAACTAGCGCGTTATTACCTTGAAAAAACGGGAGTTGATGTGATTGCTATCACCGGTAGCAATGGCAAAACGACGACCAAGGACATGACAGCTCAGATTCTTGCGACGACCTACAAAACCTACAAAACGCAAGGCAATTATAACAACGAGATTGGTCTACCCTACACCGTTCTTCACATGCCCAGCGGGACGCAAAAACTGGTTTTGGAGATGGGGCAGGATCACATGGGCGACATTCATCTGCTCTCGAAACTTGCGCGCCCGAAACTTGCGGTCATCACGCTGATTGGCGAGAGCCACCTCGAATTTTTCGGGACACGTGAGAAAATCGCTGTGGGTAAGTTGCAGATAACTGACGGTTTGGTCAATGGCGGAGAACTCATTGCACCAGCTGATAAGCTGATTAACGCCTATCTCCCCGAAAATCAGAAAATCACACGGTTTGGGGCGGACGCGGACCTTTATCTGACAACCTTATATGAATACAAAGATTACCTAATTTTTAATGTTAATTTCCTAGATGAAACCTTGACAATTCCAGTGACAGGAAAATTTAATGCGACAAATGCCATGATTGCCGCCTATATCGGCAGTCACGAAGGTGTTTCACCCCAAAATATCAAACAGGCATTAGCCAAACTCAATTTAACTAAGAACCGAGTTGAATGGTTGAAAGCCGCAAATGGTGCAGACATTTTATCAGACATTTACAATGCTAATCCAACTGCCATGCGCCTGATATTAGAAACTTTTCAAGATATTAACAAAAATGAAAACGGTAGAAAAATCGCTGTTTTGGCTGATATGAAAGAATTGGGCGAAAAATCGGCAGAATTTCATGCTGAGATGATAAGTGCACTTAACCCTGAAAAACTCGACTGTCTCTATCTTTATGGCGAAGAAATTTTCCCCTTAGTCCAACATGCAACAGAAATTTTTCCACCTCAAACAGTTCATTATTTTCGCAAGAATGCTAAAAATGATGACTTGCCAGAATTGATAGCAAGTTTACAAAAAAATCTGCAATCAGCTGACCAAATCTTGCTCAAAGGCAGTCATGCCATGCGTTTAGCAGATGTTGTTAAGGCTTTGCAAAAAAATGACAGATAAAAATAAAAATCGGGCGAAAGTCTGATTTTTTTTCGATAAAAATATGAGATAATAATCTTGTCAAACATTTACAGTAAATTTTAAGACCTAAAAAACGAAAGTGTGGCTAATATGAACAATCAAAAAGAGAGAATTATGGATTTGATGCGCAAAGGCATCATTACCGAAAGTGAAGCAATCGAATTGCTTGAAAAATCAGGTTTTTCAGATGAACCAGTCAATGAAAAAACTGAAAAAAACAAGAAAGTTGACAAAGATGGCTACCAAACGGACTCATCTGAAACTTTCAAACAGTTGATTAACCAAGCGGGTGCTTTGATGAAAACAGTTTTCAGCACAGCCAAGAAAACGGTTGACAACAACGTTGATTTTAGCGGTGGTTTTCCTAACATCAAGTCAGTATCGAAGTCTGATTTTAAAGCCTTGACGGGCGAAATCAACGATTTGAACGTATCAGCGACTTCTGGGGACGTGAGTGTCAGTGTTAAGGACGTCGAAAAAACGATTGTCGAAGTGAGTTACAAGGTTTATGGCGGTGTGACTGAGGAAGCGCTTGATGATTTTCTTCGTGATAATGTTGTGATTGACCTTGATAATGGCATTTTGACGATTGATGTTAAGAGCAAGCGAATTGTTGCTGACTTTACAATTACACTTGCGGCAAAACAGCTTGAGGAAGCGACTTTTGATGTTGTTAATGGCGTTGTTGACCTCAAATCTTTGGTGGCTGATGATGTGACGATTAAACAAGTTAATGGCGATCTGCGCGTGACAGGTGGCGAAATCAAAGACTTGCGTGTCAAGGCTGTCAATGGCAAAATCAGGATTGCAACAGATTTTGAGAAAGCTGAAATTACCAATGTTAATGGCGATATTTTGGTAACGACGAAATCTTTAAATTCTGAAAATCTCAAAGTTAAAAATGTCAACGGCGATGTCAAAATTTCTGTCCCTGAAAATATCGGTCTTGTTGGTTATGTTAAGACAACATTTGGCAGCTATAAAACGCGTTTGCAGCTTGATACACCGCTTGAAATTACAAAAAATGGTGCAGCTTTGGTTAGAACAGCGACAAATAGTTTGACGATTGATGCAGGGACAAATACAGGAACAGTTTGGCTAAAAGACGGCGAAGCGGTCGCACCAACGGCTAAAGAAACGGTCACAGCAGAAGTGACACCGACAGACGCAATTTCTGACACTATTTCCCAAAAAGTAGAAGAATTGAGTGAAAAGGAAAGTGAGGTAAATCAAGATGGCGAGGCAACTGACGAAATCAAGAACCAATAAAATGCTATCAGGTGTTATTGGCGGGATTGGTGAATATCTCGGGTTGACACCTGATGTGATAACAATTATTCGAATTATCTATGCCGTGATAACGATTGGTGGTATTGGATCACCGATTCTGTTTTATATCATTGCAGCGATTATTATCCCGTCTGCGCCGCGACATGTTAGTCAAAAAAAACAGGATTTTTCTAGCTATTCGCAATGGTCAGGCAATAACACCTCAAAAACGCAAACCAGAAAAGATGTCACACCGTTTGACGACGATGATGATTGGTCACAGTTTTAAGTCATTTTAGAAGAGACGTCTTGTCAAGTTGACGGACGTTTTTGTTTGGAATTTAAAAAGTAAAAAATATTTAGAAAACTCTTTTTTTTCTATTTATGTGTTATAATAAATTCGTATTATAGTTCATGTTTTATCTTTTAAAATCTATCACCAAATATTGTTAAATATTTGGTGATGTATGAATTTTATAATTATGTGTCCAATGAGCTTGAAAGTTGATATTGTTAGGAGTGTATGATGACTAAACTAAAAAAATTGTTTCAATGTGTTATTGAGTATGTAAAAAAAATAGAGTTTCGTCGTTTTTTTGATGCCATACCAAATTTAGTAAATTCGATTATTGATTTAGTGACGTTTTTACCTGCATTGGTTAGGAAAAAATTTAAAAGTAGCTCTTTTTGGAATGAGGAAGTTCCTGATGCTAAAGCAGTTGATAAAGAAGTTCGTTCTAAAGCGCTCTTTTTTATAATAGATGCTGCTGTAACGAATAAAAATAGTGTTTTATCTGAAAAAACAGTTAATAAAATGAAAGTTACCTGTATAGTTTTTTTAGAAATTGCTTCTACTGTAACAACAGCAATTGGTATGATGATTATTTCAAGTGATATATCTCCGCTTATTGCTATCATTTGGGCAGTTGTTATCCAAGTATTAGTAGGACTACTGTCAGCCTCTAAAGGGGGTTGGAATACGATTATTCTTGTAATTTGTTTAGTTGTTTCTGTAGGTTCAGACTATGTTTGTTATGTGAATGTAGTGAAACCTTATGATACTTATCTTGAAAAAGAATATAATGGTTTTAAAGAAAGTTATGATATAGTTCAAAAAAATGCTCTTGAACGTGTAAGTGAGTACGCTTCATTAGAAGATATGGCAGATGTCTCCTTTGAGAATGTTGAGCGAAGTCTTTCATTGTTAGAGAGTAAGTATAATGAATCAGCTAAAGAGGAGGAATTGTCTCGTTTAAAGGAAGAATTAGGCGCGATGGATAGTGTTATTAGATATAATTCTGGAGAGACTGCATTTCAGAATGATGGGAATTTTACAATAGACTTCTCCCGAAATTAAATTTCGAAATTGATAATACCACAAATTAAGGACGCACGAAGTAAGTGCCTCTTTCTTCGATTACGATATTTCTGAGCCATACACTTAAAGGTTTTGATTTTAGCA
>NZ_BLLI01000029.1 GCF_011170085.1 Pseudolactococcus hodotermopsidis
ACCCTTTAACTTCCGAGGATAAGAAAGAGAATCGCCGTATTTCAAGGGAAAGAATTTTGATTGAGAATATCAATGCTAAAATCAAAACCTTTAAGTGTATGGCTCAGAAATATCGTAATCGAAGAAAGAGGCACTTACTTCGTGCGTCCTTAATTTGTGGTATTATCAATTTCGAAATTTAATTTCGGGAGAAGTCTATTGAATAGAGTTGGTATTTGACAGCTATAAAATAATTTGTTAAGATGAAAATGTAAACGTATTTGTTGCCACTATAATTATCAAGTTGCAAATAGGAGGAAATATTATGAGTAATCAAAACATCCGAACATATAGGAAAAAATTTCTACAAACTCTAGCAATCTCAGGCGGACTTCTTTTGCTAGCATTTTCCATATTTCCTGATAGCCCTGCATTTAAAAAGCAGAATTTAGATATAGTAACGGCAGAAACCAATAACCAAACACCAGTAAATCTTGATTTAACAAGCATACAAAACGCACGTGAGATTAAACTAACGAAATTTGTTGCAATAACTGGCGCTGACAAAATTGAATTTGACTATCAGTTTAAGCTTGATGATGAAAAGTTAAAAAATCTATTAGAAAAAAGTCTTGCTGCAGGTTCAAATTTTCAAGATATTCAATTTGAAGTTTTTGCTGATAGTAACACAGAAAATATTGCTATGGGTGGACTTTCAGAATCAACTTTCCGTCTTGAGGGAGAGACCTACATGGGTTCTGTTAGTTTTACTTTTGACAAAAAAACTATTCCAGAATATGATAGCTTAACACTTCGTATCAATAACTTGTCTTGGGAAGATTATGATGACTATCAATCAGCCTTAGCAGAAGCAACAAAAACAAATGCCATTTCATTTGAAGTGCCAACTGCTTTGCGATATGAAGGTGATTGGTCTTTTAAAGTTCAAAAGTAAATAGGTACAAATAGCTATGCAACTAAAATTTTGCGAGCGATATGTTTTTGTGGAAATGAAAAGCCTTCAAAAGATGAAGGTTTTTTTGTCAATTAAGCACCTTGATTTTATGCTATAATTATAAGTAACATTTAAACGGAAAAGAGACTGAGAATGAATCCATTATTACAAGGTATGAATGACCGTCAAGCCCAAGCAGTAGAGACAACAGAAGGACCCCTTCTTATTATGGCAGGCGCTGGTTCTGGGAAAACGCGTGTGTTGACGCATAGAATTGCTTATCTGATAGAAGAAAAATTGGTTAATCCGTGGAATATTCTTGCGATTACCTTTACCAATAAAGCAGCGCGGGAAATGCGTGAGCGGGCATTTGATCTCAATCCGCGCACGCAAGATTCGCTGATTGCGACTTTTCATAGTATGTGTGTGCGCATTTTGCGCCGTGATGCTGATCATATTGGTTACAATCGTAATTTTACGATTATTGATCCTGGTGAGCAGCGCACGCTTATGAAACGTATTTTGAAAGAGCTGAATATTGACCCGAAAAAATTTACTGAGCGGACCATTTTAGGCACGATTTCAAATAGCAAGAATGATTTGGTTACAGCTGATATTTATGAAAAAAATGCGGGCGATTATTATACCGATATTGTCGCCAAATGCTATAAACGCTATGAAACTGAGCTGAAACGCAGCGAGTCCATGGACTTTGACGACCTTATCATGAACACGATTCTCCTTTTCGACAAAAATCCTGAGGTGCTTGCCTATTATCAGGGCAAGTTCCAGTATATTCATGTCGATGAGTACCAAGATACCAATCATGCGCAGTATCAACTCGTGCAGTTACTCGCAAAACGGTTTAAAAACTTGTGTGTCGTAGGGGATGCAGACCAGTCGATTTATGGGTGGCGAGGCGCGGATATGCAAAATATCCTCGATTTTGAAAAGGACTATCCCGAGGCAAAAGTTGTTCTCCTAGAAGAAAATTATCGCTCAACCAAAACGATTCTCCAAGCTGCCAATGACGTGATTAACAATAATCAAAATCGACGCCCCAAAAAACTTTGGACACAAAATGATGACGGCGAAAATATTATTTATAACCGCTCTGGCGATGAACGCGAGGAGGCGAATTTTGTTGCGGGGCAGATTAACAATGAGTGTCAAGAAAATGAGCGACAGTATTCTGATTTTGCTGTTTTATATCGGACAAATGCCCAGTCTCGTGCGGTTGAGGAGGCGCTCCTCAAATCAAATATTCCTTATACCATGGTCGGTGGCACGAAATTTTATTCACGCAAGGAAATCCGTGATGTTGTGGCGTATCTTAATGTGATTGCCAACTATCGTGACAATATTTCCTTTGAACGCATTGTCAATGAACCCAAGCGTGGCGTTGGTCCAGCAGCTTTGGAAAAGTTGCGTGAGTTTGCGATGACGCACAATCTGTCACTTTTGGAGGGGGCGCGTGATGTGACTCTCAGCACGCTCAAAGGCAAGGTGGCGACTGAGCTGTTTAATCTTGCTCACATTTTGTTAAATATAAGAGATAGCGTTGACCAGTTGACGATTACTGGTTTGGTTGAGACTGTTCTGGATAAAACGGGTTATCGACAGGCGCTCGAAGTTCAGACGACCAGTCTTGAGGCGCAAAATCGCTTGGAAAATATTGATGAATTTCTGACCGTTACGCAAAGTTTTGATGAAAAGGACACACCTGTTGCTGATGAAACGGGGCTTGACAAGCTCAGCCGTTTTCTCAATGATCTGAGCCTTGTGGCTGATACCGATTCTTATGAAGAAACGTCGCAAGTGACTCTGATGACCTTGCACGCAGCCAAAGGCTTGGAATTTCCTGTCGTTTTTTTGGTCGGCATGGAGGAGGGCGTTTTTCCTTTGAGTCGGCAAGCCGAAGATGAAGACGAGCTGGAAGAAGAACGCAGGCTTGCTTACGTTGGGATTACGCGCGCTGAAGAGGTGCTGTACTTGACAAATGCCAACTCGCGTATGCTTTTCGGGCGCTCAAGCTACAATCAGCCGTCGCGTTTTTTGCAGGAAATTGATGAGGAGTTGCTGACATACACAGGGCAAGCCAGAAAAGCGGCAACGAGCTTTAATGCGACCTACAAAAATTCGAGCAAAGGGAAGTTTGGCTCTGGTTTGAGCTTGGCGGATGCTATAAAAACGCGCAAATCAGCCGTTTCGACTATTGGGGCAAATCAACCCGCCAAGAAAGAAATTGGCGCTTGGGCAATTGGCGATATTGCTCACCACAAAAAATGGGGCGACGGCACAGTGCTTGATGTGTCGGGTTCTGGCACGAACATGGAGCTGAAGATTGCTTTTCCCGAGGTTGGCTTGAAACGTTTGTTGGCGCAGGTTGCGCCGATTGTGAAGGTTGGGGAGTAAAGATAGAGTATTAAAGAAATGATTTTAATATAGGAAATATTTTGATTATTTTTCTATATTAAATAATCTCAAATTAATTTAGAAAGTATAACAGGAATTGAAGTGGTAAATAAACTTTTTTTGGTATCTAACGTATTAAACTCAACTAAAAACAAAGAAAGCGGTTTATTAGACCCCTTTGTTAATATAGTACTGTACTATATTTTAACTTCTAATAAGACTAAGACTAAGACCAATTTTACTGTTGCTGAATTAGTTTCAGAATTAAAAACTGAGTTGCAGTACAACATACCAGAATTTCCAATGCGTCAAATTTTTTTAGAATTATCAAAAAAAAGATTTATAACTAAAGAAAATAATACTAATAAATATCGTCTTAATCAAGAGGAGTCAACAAAAGACTTTATTTTAGAGTATAATGATAGAGAAAATGAATTAAAGCTAAATTATTCAGATGTTTTGAAGAGTTGCAAAGATTTTGTTTTTCAAAAAACAAATCAGAAATGTAATTCTTTTGAAACATTATTTGATGAATTTATTGCTGATGAGTTAATTAAAGAAAATACGCATCGTTCAAAGGAAGAAATATTAAATTTTAGATATATTGCAGAGTATGTTGAAAAAGAAAAGGATGATAACAGCAAGCATTATGATTGTATTATGCAATTACGATTAGCAAAAGCACTAGAAGGATTGTTATTGTACTACTCAAAAGATTTTGAGAGTTCTTTTAAAAACTTAACTATCTATATTGATACTCCTATTGTTTTTTACTTACTAGGAATTACCATGCTTGAAGTTAAAGATGTATACCTAAATCTAGTTAAGGAGTTACAGGAAAAAGGAGCTAAAATAGCTGTATTTGAACATACAGCGGAAGAGGTCGAGAATATTTTAGAGGGTTCTAAAAAATGGGTAGAGAGTAATTCTTTTGATATTTCAAAAGCCTCGTTAGCAAGTGAATACTATTTTGAAAATGGTTATAATAAAAATCATATAGATTTAGATATTGCTAGATTTCGAAATCAGTTAAAAGATTTAAAAATAGATATTTTAGAAAAACCAGATGAATCAGAGAATAAACAATTCAATGAAGATACCAAAAGTATTGAGGAGCTAATTAAAAAGAGAAGAACTGCAGTATATGAACCTTACAATGAATCTATTAAGAGAGATGTTAATTCAATAAATTCTATTTATATTCTTAGAAGAGGATGCAGGGCAACTACGATTCAAGAATCTAAGTTTATATTTTTAACAACAAGCTATTCATTGATAAAGGCAGCAAGTGAATATATGTCTTCTTTAAATCATCCAACAAATAGAGAGATTTCTTCTTGTATTTCTGATATATTTTTAGGCACACTACTTTGGTCACAGACTAAAAAAAATCTTGATTTTGTTAATATTAAACTAACATCTCAAATTTATGCTGCGTATAATCCCTCACATGAATTAGCTGAGGCATATGCAGTAGAACTAAATAGAGCGAAAGACAAACAAAAAATTACAGAAACAGACTTTGCGTTATTGCAAAGTCGTCGCCTTGTTGAAAAATTGTTATTTGACGTAACAAATGGAGACGTAAATAATGTTTCTGATAAAACTCCAGGTGAAATTTTAAAGAACCTAAGGAAGGAGGCAGAGAAAAAAGGTTCAGATAAAACTAAACAGATTATGGAAAAAGAGTTGACTCAGTTAGAAAGGGAAAAGGATGAGGATTTAGCAAAAGAAAGAACTGAAAAAGAGTTGCAATTAAAGAAAACTAATGATTATATCGAAAATATAAAGAATAAAGCTGATGAAAAATGGAGAAAGTGTAATTGTGCTTGTAATATTATTGGTTTAATTGCATTAATACTTTGCTTGGTAATTATTATAATAATTATTATCAAGTGCCTTTATGATAATACTCATGCTATAATTGGCACATTAGCGGTTATTGTACCACTTGTACTTAGTCCATTCTTAAAACATATTCCGATTCCGAGTAAATATATTTCTAAATTGAATTATATGACTTTATTTGAATTGTTGAAAAAGAAACTGAAAAGTCGTATTTACAAAGACTATCATGAGGCGGTTGATAGAATGAAGTGATTTTCGGAATATTCTGAAAATCACAATGGTATCCGCAAGCTGAACATTTTAGATTGGTTGCTTGAAAAATAAAAATTGGCTATTCGGAAGAAAAATATTTAAGGAGACACACATGAATCAAATCAAATGCCCAAATTGTGGCGAGTTATTTACAGTTGATGAATCGGGATTCGCAGATATTTTAGCGCAAGTTCGCAATAAGGAATTTGAGCATGAAATTCACACACAATTAGAAAAAGAGAAGAAATTTCTTGAATCTGATTTCAAAAGTCAATTGGAAAAGGTTGAACTTGAAAAGCAGAATTTAGTAGATGCTAAAACTGCAGAATTAAAACTTGTCGAAGAACAGACCAGATCAGCATTACAGACAGAATTATCAGACTTAAAATCGCAACTCGAAAAATCACAGCTTGAATGTGATAATTTAGCACAAGCTAAAACTGCAGAATTAAAACTTGTCGAAGAACAGACCAAATCAGCGTTACAGACAGAATTATCAGACTTAAAATCGCAACTCGAAAAATCACAGCTTGAATGTGATAATTTAGCACAAGCTAAAAATTCAGAATTGAAACTTGTCGAAGAACAAACCAAATCAGCATTACAGACAGAATTGTCAGACTTAAAATCAAAACTGGCAAAATTGGAATCTGAAAAAGAATTGGCTTTGCAGCAGACCATTTCTGAGAAAGAAAAGGAATTGTTAGAAGTGGCGCGTCAGCGTGATGAGGTCAAAAATCAGCTTGTTTTGGCGGAGAAAGAGCAGGAAATTGTTCAAAATGCTGTTAAGGAAAAATACGAGTTGCAGCTAAAAGCTAAGGACGATGAGGTTGAATTTTACAAGAATTTCAAGGCTCAGCAGTCGACCAAAGCGATTGGCGAGAGTTTGGAGAATTTTGCTGAAGATGAGTTCAACAAAGTGCGCGCGACCATGTTTCCAAAGGCTTATTTTGAGAAAGACAACGATGCGCGAACAGGGAGCAAGGGCGACTTTATCTATCGCGAGAATGACGAATTTGGCAATGAAATTATCTCGATTATGTTTGAGATGAAAAATGAGGCTGATACAACGCAGACCAAGCACAAAAATCGCGATTTTTTCAAGGAGCTTGATAAGGATCGCAAGGAAAAGTCGTGTGAATATGCGGTTTTGGTAACGATGCTTGAGGCAGATAGCGATTACTACAACACTGGTATTGTTGATGTTTCTTATGACTATCCGAAAATGTATGTTGTGCGCCCGACTTTTTTCATTCAGCTGATTGGTTTGTTGCGCAATGCTGCGATGAACTCGCTTGCTTATAAGCAAGAAATTGCTTTGATTAAAGAGCAAAATATTGATATTACGACATTTGAAGAAGATTTAGATATTTTTAAAACAGGTTTTGCCAAAAATTACACATCAGCAAGTAAGAATTTCGCTAAGGCGATTGATGAGATTGACAAGTCAATTAAGCGCATGGAAGAAGTCAAAAAGGCACTTTTGACGAGCGAAAATCAATTGCGTTTGGCAAATAACAAGCTAGAAGATGTGTCTGTCAAGAAATTAACCAAGAAAAATCCAACGATGGCGGAGAAATTTGCTAAATTGAATAAGGAATAAAGAATTACAAGATGAATAACGATGGTATTTTAAACGTTTACAAGGAAACGGGCATGACCAGTCATGACGTTGTTTTCAAGTTGCGCAAGATTTTACAGACCAAGAAAATTGGGCATGGTGGCACGCTAGACCCAGATGTGACGGGCGTTTTGCCGATTGCGGTCGGAAAAGCGACCCGAGTTGTTGAGTTTATGACCGAGGCGGGTAAGGTTTACGAGGGGCAAGTGACACTTGGCTTTTCGACCGAAACTGAGGATGCGAGCGGTGCGATTGTTGCGCGGACACCAGTTACGTCGGCGATTTCTGCTGAAACGATTGACAGCGCTATGCGTGGCTTTGTAGGGACTATCACGCAGATTCCCCCCATGTATTCGGCGGTCAAAGTCAATGGTCGTAAGCTTTACGAGTATGCGAGAGCGGGTGAGACGGTTGCGCGACCCGAGCGTTCAGTGACGATTTCTGAGTTCGTTAGAACGTCTGAGCCTATTTTTGATGCTGATAATCAGCTCATTAGATTTGATTTTCGTGTTGCTTGTAGTAAGGGCACTTATGTCAGAACACTGGCAGTTGATTTGGGCGCAAAACTTGGTTTTGCCAGTCATATGTCTTATCTGCAACGTACCGCCTCAGCTGGCTTGACGATTGATAAGGCTTTGAAATTATCAGAAATTGAACAACTCAAGGCAGAAAATCGTTTAGAGACTGTTTTTCTGCCAATTGAATATGGTGTTTCTGACCTAGAAAAAATTGAGTTATCAGACGAACAAGTCTCAGAAATCAAATTTGGTCGTTTCATCAACATTTCAGCTGAAAATGCTGTTGTTGCGGGTTTCCAAAATGGTCAACTTATCGCTATTTTGCAACAACGCGACGGTAAATTATACAAACCAAAGAAAGTGATGATATGAAAGTAAGAAAATTCAAAGAAAGTACGGTAGATAAAGCGCCCACGATTTTGGTTTTGGGCTATTTTGACGGCATTCATCGCGGTCATCAGGCTTTGTTTGAAAAGGCGCGTGATTTAGCTGATACTAAAAATGCTACCATTTCTGTTTTGACATTTCCCGAAAATCCGTCAATTGTTTTCAGTAAATTCAATGAAAATTTGCTGAAACATTTGACTTCTGATAAAAAACGCTTACAATTGTTTGAGAAAAATGGTGTTGACTTTCTTTATTTGACTGATTTTACCAGTCATTTTGCCAAATTGACCAGCCACGATTTTATTGAAAATTATCTCAAAAAATTAAATATTGCTGCCGTTATTGTCGGATTTGACTATAAATTTGGCTCTGATAATGGGACGGTTAAGGCATTGTCAGATTATGACATTTATCAGATTCCTCAGATTTCTGACAGCAATGAAAAGATTTCTTCGACACGGATTCGCAAAGCTGTTCTTTCCGGCGATGTCGAGCTTGCCAATCAACTTTTGGGCTATCACTATGAGCTGTCTGGTTTGGTTGTTCACGGTGAGGCGCGCGGGAGGACGATTGGCTATCCGACGGCTAATGTTGAGAGCAAAGATTATCAGTATATGCCTGCAACTGGTGTGTATGTTGTAGATATTGAAGTAGCTGGCAAATGCTATCGTGGTATGGCGTCTATCGGCTATAATGACACGTTTGGCGGGCAAACTAAGACACTTGAAGTTAATATTTTTGAGTTTCATGATGAGATTTATGGCGAAACAGCGACAGTTTATTTCTTGAAATTAATTCGTGGCATGGTCAAGTTTGACGGCGTTGAGGCGCTGATTACGCAGATGAAAAATGATGAAAAAATAGCACGTGAATTTGTCTGATTACTGTTTTTTTATAATGATATAATTTTGCTATTTTAATTAATTTATCAAAAAATTAGGAAGAATCTCATGAAAAATCAGCCAAAATCAGCCTATGTCCATATTCCTTTTTGCACACAAATCTGTTATTATTGCGATTTTGCCAAAGTTTTTATCAAAAATCAGCCTGTCGATGCTTATGTAGCAACGCTTTTAGGGGAGTTTGAACTGGCAGAAATCTCAGAACTTGAAACGCTATACATTGGCGGTGGAACACCAACGGCATTGTCGGCAGCGCAACTTGACCGATTGTTAGCGGGTTTGACTCAAAATTTAGCCTTGGAAAAATTGCAAGAATTTACCGTTGAGGCTAATCCTGGTGATTTAACAGATGAGAAAATCGCTGTCCTCAAGAAAAATCATGTCAACCGCGTGTCGCTTGGTGTGCAGACTTTTAATGATAAACTGCTTAAGAAAATTGGCAGAAGTCATACATCACAAGATGTTTTTGACACAATTACAAAACTTCGTGCCGCAGGTTTTGATAATATTACAATCGATTTGATTTACGCATTGCCTAGTCAAACGCTGGCTGATGTCAAACGGGATATTGAGATTTTGTTGCAGCTAGATTTACCTCATGTGGCGCTTTACTCGCTAATTCTCGAAAATCACACGATTTTCATGAATAAAATGCGTCGCGGCAAGCTCGATTTGCCGGATGAAGAGGCTGATTTTGAGATGTATAATGCCATTATTGATTGTCTTGAGAAGGCTGGTTATGCGCATTATGAGATTTCAAATTTTGGTAAAGAAGGTTACGAGAGTAAGCACAATCTCATGTATTGGCAGAATGCCGAGTACTATGGGTTTGGTGCGGGTGCGAGTGGTTATGTCAATGGTGTGCGTTACAAAAATCACGGTCCGATTCATCATTATCTGGAAACTATTGACAAGAAAGTCACGCAAGAAAAATTATCACAAAAAGAGCAAATGGAAGAAGAGTTATTTTTAGGTTTGCGGAAGAAATCAGGGGTCAATACGCAAGCCTTTACTGAAAAATTTGGTCAAGATTTTGATAAAATCTATGGTCAGACGGTCAGCACGCTCATTGATAAAAAACTCCTAGAACGCAGTCATGACAGCATTTTCATGACACGCCAAGGGTTGATGTTGGGAAATGATGTTTTTGAGGCGTTTTTACTTGATTAACCTTAGAAGCAAACTATTTTTTGACCTGCGTCCCCCTGATTTATTACTTATGTTTAGCATTGACAATGACTATCTTGAAAGTTATATTTTAATTTTAAATTAATAAAGTATATATTGGACGAGAATTGAATTATTTTGGTATAATAGAGTAATATGAATATTATGCGCAAACATCTGAATCCCGTTGGAGCTGTACTGACCTTTATTTTGTTGGTTTCTTTCGCTATGCTCTTGATTGTGCTCAATATCAATAATGTCAATCAGAAGCCTTTTTTAGTTGCTAATCAAGCGGTTATCAAGGTTGATCGCACTGATGGCATTGATATTGAGAAACCAATTATTGATATTTCTGGTTGGCAATTGCCATCTGAGATGGATTATGATGAGATTTCAAAGCAAGTAAACGGTGTTATTGTCCGTGTACAGCACGGTCTTAGTATGAAAAATGAAAATAGCGCTGCTTATAAAAATGGTAAGGATAAGGCGATGGACACGCATATCCAAGAGTTTCAAAAGCGCAATGTTCCAGTTGCTGTTTATGCCTACATTGATGGTAGTTCAGAGACTGAAATGCGAAAGGAAGCTCAAAAGTTTTACGAGCGTGCTAGTAAATATAATCCGACTTACTGGTGGCTTGACGTTGAAGAAGTCACAATGAAGAAAAATTTTAATGCAGGAATTGAAGCTTTTCGTGACGAACTAGAAAAACTCGGTGCGAAAAATATTGGCATTTACACGCAAGATTGGTTTATTACAGATAACAATCTAGACGTTAAGCCTTTTTCTGCCGTTTGGATGGCGCACTATGGAGGTGACACTGGTTTTTGGAACTCATCGCCAGATACAACAATTCATTATGTTTTACACCAGTATACCAGTCATGGCATGCTCAATGGTTTTGAACACAACTTGGATATGAACCGTGTGACAAATGTTGCAGATTATAATTTGATTTTTAATCATGGTCAATTAGTTAAGTAATTGATTAGAGAGGTTGAAACGCCATTTTTAGGCGTTTTTTTGGTAAAATAAGAATATGTTAATTTACAAGAATGAATTTACAGTTCCTTACTATGAAAGTGATGTAACTGGCAATATAAAATTGCCAAGTCTTTTTAATATCGCTTTGCAGTTGTCAGGCGAACAGGGTGCTATTCTCAATCGGAGTGATCAGTGGACGAAAGCGCATTATAACTATACTTGGATTGTTGTTGAGTATGAGGTTGATATTCAGCGTTTACCTGTTTTTAACGAGACGATGACGATTGAAACATTCGCTAAGACTTATAACAAATTTTTCTGTTATCGTGATTTCATTTTTTACGCTGAAAATGGCGATGAACTGCTGAAAATTTCATCAACTTGGGTTCTGATTGATGTTGATACGCGCAAGGTTGCGCACGTCGAAGATGAGATTGTCGCGCCTTATCAGTCTGAAAAAATCAAGAGAATCATTCGTGGTCATAGGTTTAGAGAGCTGAAGCTTGAGCCGACTTGTGAAAGAAACTATTTTGTGCGGTTCAACGACATTGACCAGAACGGTCACGTCAATAACAGCAAGTATCTCGACTGGATGATTGACATGCTGGACTTTGATTTCCTAAGCACGCACGTGCCACAGAAGATTTATCTCAAGTATGCCAAGGAAGTTTTGTATGGTGTTTCGGTAAAATCGCGGGCAGAAGTTGTGGGAGAGCAGTCGTTTCACGAAATTTTGACGGATGACTTGAACGCTCAGGCTGAGATTATTTGGAGAAAAAACGATGACTTATAAAGGCTACCTAATCGACCTAGACGGCACGATTTACATGGGCGAACATAAAATAGAGGCGGGGACAAGATTTGTTAAACGGTTGCAAGACAGGGAAATTCCCTATCTTTTTGTGACCAATAATACGACTAAAACGCCTGCACAAGTGCAGAGACGTTTGCGGGAAAAATTCGACATTGACACGCCAGAAACGACGATTTATACGGCAACACTTGCGACACTGGACTATATGAATGACATGGCAAAAGGCAAGACAGCTTATGTGATTGGTGAATCGGGTCTGAAATCAGCGATTTATGCTGAATACAAACGTGAGACTGAAAATCCTGCCTATGTTGTCGTTGGCTTGGATAATGACTTGACCTACGAAAAATTGAGCATTGCCACGCTTGCTATTGCAGGAGGTGCCATGTTTATCGGAACGAATCCCGACTTGAACATTCCGACAGAACGTGGGCTTTTACCAGGTGCTGGTGCAATAGCTAAATTGCTAGAAGTTGCTACGCGTGTTAAGCCAATTTTTATCGGCAAACCCAATGCCATTATCATGAATAAAGCAGTGGAGCAGATTGGGTTAGCACGCCGTGATTTGTTGATGGTTGGCGATAATTATTTGACTGATATTCGGGCAGGTATTGACAATGATATAGATACGTTGCTTGTGACGACTGGCTTTACGACGGTTGCTGAGATTCAAAATTTGCCGATTGCGCCGACTTTTGTTGTTGGGTCACTTGATGACTGGGAGATTTGAAGTTTGAAAGACAAAATTCATTTCTTTATCACAATTCTCTGGTCAATCGCAGCGGGAGCAAGCCTAACAATTTTAGCAGCAATTCCTTTATTTCATAGTTTGGTTGGCGTTTTCAAGTTATCTGAGAGCACATTTCTCAGTAAGGAGATAATTTTACATAATTTTGATGTTTTGATGACCTATCTGCTCAATCCATTTGTCAAAAAGTTAGTCATGCCTGATTTTCCGAGTTCAGCTGATGGGTTGAAACATTTTGTAGATGTTAAGCATTTGTTTATCTTAGCGTTTGTCGTGACGGTGGTGTTGCTGTTTCCAACTATCCTTTTTGTCAAAAAAAAGCTTTATCTGCAATTTTATCAAACGCTAAAAATCTGTTTGCTGATGCCTATTCTTGTTGGTATAATTGCACTTTTTGGTGGTTTTGATAGCATTTTCATCAGCTTTCACAAACTTTTTTTCCGTGATTCGACTTGGCTGTTTGACCCAGCGACAGATCCTGTTATTGACATTTTGCCCGAAAATTTCTTCATGCTATGTTTTATCGTCTTTGGTGCGATTTATCTCGCTTTTTGGGGCATTTTATACGTTAAATCTAAATTGCATTTTGACGCTTTGAGTCAAGAAAAATAGCTGATTTTCCGCACGTCCTTATGTTCGTTTGCGGAAATTCCTTAAGGGCATCTCTAAAAACTCAGATTCGCCCATTTTTGTTAGCTCATAAAATCGCTAACAGAAAAAAGATGTGCACCAGTAAAATCTTTCTGCGACGAGCATTGGGGAGGAGCACACGCACATTCTGCGACGAGCATTGCGCAGGAGCACACGCACTTTCTGCGACGAGCATTGCGCAGGAGCAACTCATTTTGCGACGAGTAATCGCAGGAGCAACTCATTTTGCGACGAGTAATCGCAGGAGCAGTTTTTAGAGATGCCCTTAATTTATTTAGTTTCAACATCTTATTTCAAAATCGAGTTTCGGCTCCTTGAGTCTGGAAAAAATAGCTGACTTTTCCGGACGACCTACGTTCGCTTACGGAAATTCCCTAATTTTTCAGACTCAGTGCAGTCGCCTTAACATCTAATAATGGAGGAAATTCTCACATGCAAAAAATTAACTTAGTTATCATTACTGGTATGAGTGGTGCGGGCAAAACCGTGGCGATTCAGTCTTTTGAGGACATGGGCTATTTCACGGTTGATAATATGCCCGCTAATCTCATTAACAAGTTTGTGAGTTTGCTCACAACATCTGAGGTGGGCGACATTGATAAGGTGGCAATGGTCGTCGACATGCGAAGTCGGAGTTTCTTTGACGAGCTGAGTGATATTGTCAATGACTTATCAGATAATCCAGACGTTGATTTTCGGCTATTATTTCTTGATAGTTCTGATGAAGAATTGGTCGCACGTTACAAGGAAACGCGGCGCAGTCATCCGCTTGCTGAGGACGGTAGGGTGCTTGACGGTATCAACCGCGAACGCGATTTGCTCTCGCCACTCAAGTCTTTCTCGCAAAATGTGATTGATACAAGTGAGTTGACACCGAGAAATCTGCGTGCGCTGATTGGTCAAGAATTTGCAACAGAAAATACAACGGCTGCTTTCAGAATCGAAGTCATGAGTTTTGGTTTCAAATATGGTTTGCCACTTGATGCTGATTTAGTTTTCGATGTTCGTTTTCTGCCAAATCCGCATTATGTGTCTGAGTTGCGTAATCTGACTGGGCTTGATGAGGCGGTTTATCATTATGTTATGGATGCGCCAGAATCGGAAGAATTTTATACAAATCTGATGAAAATGCTCACACCAATCATTCCCGGTTATCAAAAAGAAGGGAAGTCGGTGCTAACGATTGCTGTGGGTTGCACGGGTGGTCAGCATCGTAGCGTGGCATTTGCCAAACGAATCGGCAAGGAATTGCTCGCTGAAAAGTGGTCTGTCAACATCAGCCACCGCGACAAAGATAGACGAAAGGAAACGGTCAACCGCTCATGAGGAAGAAGAAAATTGTTGTGATTGGCGGTGGGACGGGGATTCCTGTTATTTTGAGTTCGCTCAAAAAGGAGGATGTGGATCTGACGGCGATTGTCACGGTGGCGGACGACGGTGGGAGTTCTGGCGAGTTGCGTAGTGCGCTCCATATTGCGCCTCCTGGCGATTTGCGCAACGTCCTTGTGGCTATGAGCGATATGCCCAAGCTCTACGAGCAGATTTTTCAGTATCGTTTCAGCGAAAATGACGGACCGCTCAGTGGTCATCCGATTGGTAATCTGATTATCGCGGGTGTTTCTGAGATGAAAGGGTCGACTTATAACGCCATTCAGATTTTGGCGAAGTTTTTCCATGCCCAAGGGCATATTTTGCCCTCAAGTGAGGCGGCGCTGACCTTGCACGCTATTTTTAAGGATGGTGCTGAGATTGTGGGCGAGAGCCACATTGCCGACTACAAAGGCACGATTGACCACGTTTTTGTGACCAACACCAACAATCCCGACACGCCAACTGCCTCGCGTCATGTGGTCAAGGCGATTATGGCGGCGGATACGATTGTTATGGGGCCTGGCAGTCTTTTTACGTCGATTTTGCCAAATGTTGTCATTCCTGAGATTAAGCAAGCATTAGTTGAGACGAAAGCACAGGTTGTCTATGTTTGTAATATCATGACTCAGCGTGGTGAGACGGAGAATTTTACGGATGCTGACCATATCAGAGTGCTACGTGAACACGTGTGCATGAATTTTATTGATACCGTTTTGGTCAATATTCAGCCAGTTCCGCCCGAATATATGAATAGTAATAAATTTGACGAATATTTAGTGCAGGTCAAGCATGATTTTGACGGTTTGCGGGCAGAAAATGTGCGTGTGATTTCAAGTAATTTTTTAAAACTGCGAGATGGCGGTGCTTTTCACAATGCTGACGCCATTTCTGAGGAAATCATGAGAATCAGCGAGCGTAGAACCAAATGAGTTTCTCATCAGAAGTTAAAAATGAACTCACACAGTTAAAAGTTTCTGACGGTGTGATGATAGCTTTACTCAGAATGAATGGTAGACTTGGCATTTCAAACGGTCTTAGTCTTGCGATTACAACTGAAAATGCGACAACAGCCAAATTTATCTATCGCAGTTTGTCGGAAGTTTATGACATTAAATCGGAGATAAACACGTATCAAAAAACAACGCTTTCTAAGAATCGTGTCTATACGCTTTTAATTTTAGGAGAAGTTTCTGAGGTTTTGGATAGATTTGAGTTAGCTGATAGCTTACTTTTGGATAACGGCGTACCGATTGCTGTCAAATTTGACAAAGATTTGGCGCTTGGCTATCTGCGTGGGGCTTTCATCAGCAGCGGTAGCGTGACCAACCCCGAAAAAAGCAAGTATCATCTGGAAATCGCCTCTTATTATGAGGAACATGCGACAGATTTGCAGCGTTTACTGGCAGATTTTGGTATCGAAAGTAAACTTATCGCCCGCAAAAATAGAACGATTACTTATTTGTCAAATTCTGAGCTTATCTTGTCTTTTCTAAGCCTTATCGGTGCAACAAAATCGCGTTTCAAGTTAGAAAATGCGAAAATTTTTCGTGAAATTAGAAATATTGCCAATCGTCAAACGAATTTTGAAACGGCAAATATTGGCAAAACAGTCAACGCCGCTCAAAATGCGATTGAGGACATCAAGTTACTACAAAGTCAAGGCAAATTGCCAGAAAATCTACGCGAAATTGCCCTCGCAAGAATCGCTAATCCTGATGACACCATTCTTGAACTTGGCCAGAGATTAACCCCTCCACTTGGCAAGTCGGGTGTCAATCACAGACTACGGCAACTTAAAGCGCTTGCAGCAACGCTTCGTCAGATAAAATGATGAAGGAAAAGTTGTTTTAAATATATTTTAATATAATAAATAACTTCTTAAGCGCTTGTATTAGAGATAGAAAGAATTGAAAACGGTTCAAATAAAAATAGATATATTCAATTCGTTAAAAATAAAGAACGTTTTCAATAGCCTCACTATCGGCATAAGCCAAAATTCTCTTTTGGATTGTTTTATCATAGGTCATACTTACAGTACATCATACGTTGTGTTTTTTTATCGAATTGAGTATATAATGTTTTATTACTCCCTCAAAAAATTTGAGAGAGTATTTTTATGCAAAAAAATCTTGACATTTTGCATGATAATCAGATATGTATTGAAATAATAGTCAAAAAAGAGTAGAATAGTTAAAAATCAGTGTTGACTTGAAAGGAATGGTAACGACAATGAAAAAATATACATCTAAAATTGAGAAAAATTCAATCATTCCCTTATCTTTTTATGAGCAATATGCTGTCAAAAAAGGCTTGCGTGATGATAATGGTAAAGGTGTTTTAGCGGGTTTGACTAACATTTCTGCTATTCATTCTTTTGATGAAAATGATCTGCCGATTTCGGGAATTTTGGAGTATCGTGCCATCAATATCAAAGAAATTACGGCAAATCTCAAGTTGGAAAATCGTTTTGGCTTTGAAGAGATTACCTATCTTCTCTTGTTTGGGGAGCTGCCGACGGCTGATGAACTGGCAACATTTACCCGAAAACTTGCCGAAAAACGTCAGTTACCTCCTGATTTTGTCCGTGATATTATTCTTAAAGCGACCTCAAAAGATGTTATGAACTCGATTAGTCGGAGTATTCTGACTCTTGCGACTTTTGATGAAAAAGTTGGCGATTTATCTTTGGAAAATGTACTTGATCAGTCTCTAAATTTGATTGCGATTTTTCCGCTCCTTGCGATTTACGCCTATCAAGCCTATAATCATTGTGAAAATGGTGCAAGTCTCTACATTCATTATCCCGATGAGAATTTGACGACTGCCGAAAATATTCTGCGCCTTTTGCGTCCTGATAAAGCCTATACCGATATTGAGGCGAAAGTGCTTGATTTGGCGCTAATTCTTCATATGGAGCATGGTGGCGGGAATAACTCAACTTTCACGACCCATGTTGTGACCAGTTCTGGCACGGATACCTATGCCTCGGTTGTTGCCTCGCTATCTAGTCTTAAGGGTGCTAAGCACGGTGGCGCTAACATCAAAGTGGCAAAAATGCTAGCTGATATTTATGAAAATGTTAGTAATCACTCAGATGAAACTGAAATTTCTGATTATTTGCATAAAATTCTAAACAAAGCAGCATTTGATGGTAAAGGCTTGATTTATGGTATGGGGCATGCGATTTACACTGTTTCAGACCCTCGAGCCGAGGTTCTCAAATCTTATGTTAAGGCGCTTGCTAAGGAGAAAGGTTTAGAGGAAGATTACCAATTTTACAATAGAATTGAGCGTTTAGCGCCTGACGTCATTGCCAAAAATCACCAGATTTATAAGGGTGTTTCGGCGAATGTCGACTTTTATAGCGGTTTTGTTTATCAAATGCTTGGCTTGCCTGAGGAGCTATACACGCCACTTTTTGCTATTGCACGGATTGTTGGTTGGAGTGCTCATCGTATGGAGGAAATGCTGAATATGAACAAAATTATCCGTCCTGCCTACGAAAGTGTTTTATCAACTAAAAATTATGTAAAAATAGAGGATAGAGTATGACTTATGAAAAAATTTTGACTGTAAATGATGTGACCTACACTTATTTTGACATTCAGTCTGCTATTTCGGAGGTTGACCGCTTGCCTTATTCATTGCGCATTTTAGTTGAGGGCATTTTGCGCAATTTTGACGGTCAGACCTTTACAGCCAAACATTTAGCAAGATTACAGACTTATAACAGTAAAAATTTGGCTAATGGCGACTTGCCGTTCAAGCCAAGTCGTGTTATTTTACAAGATTTTACTGGCGTGCCAGCGGTTGTTGATTTGGCAGCTATGCGTGATGCGGTCAAGCAACTTGGCGGCAATCCTGCACTTATCAATCCAGAAGTGCCAGTTGATTTGGTTATTGATCATTCGGTACAAGTTGATTGTGCAGGAAGCAAAGAAGCCCTAGAAGTCAATACTAAACGTGAGTTTGAGCGCAATAGCGAGCGTTATGAATTTCTCAAATGGGCAACGGAATCTTTTGATAATTTCCATGTTATCCCACCTGAGACGGGCATTATCCATCAAGTTAATATCGAATATCTGTCTGACGTTGTGACAATCAAAGACGGTGTTTTGGTGCCAGATACCGTTTTTGGTACAGACAGCCACACAACCATGATAAATGCGCTAGGTGTGTTAGGTTGGGGTGTCGGTGGTATCGAAGCTGAGGCGGCTATTTTGGGTGAGACATCTTATTTTCCTATGCCTGAGGTTATCGGTGTGCGTTTTGTCGGCAAGCTCAATCCAATGGCGACGGCGACTGATTTGGCGCTAACAATGACGAAAATTCTCCGCGACCAAAACGTTGTCGGCAAATTTGTTGAGTATTTCGGCGAAGGACTTGAGAGTTTAACGCTTGCAGATCGGGCAACTGTGGCAAATATGGCACCAGAATATGGGGCAACTTGTGGGTATTTTCCGATTGACAATGAAACGCTGAATTATCTGAAAAATACCAATCGTTCTGATAATCTTGTCGAATTGGTCGAAACTTATGCGAAAACTAATCATCTTTTTTACGATTCAGCAAAAGAGGCGATGTATCATCAAGTCATCGAAGTTGATTTAACAACGATTGAGACCTATCTTTCGGGACCAAAACGTCCGCAAGATTTGATAGCGCTCAGTGAGATGACAGCTAATTTTGAAAATCTGTCAAACACTGAAAAAGACACTCAAAATGCCCTCATGCATGACGGCGATATTGCTATTGCAGCGATTACCTCATGCACCAATACGAGCAATCCCTATGTTATGATGATGGCGGGGCTTCTTGCCAAAAATGCTGTGGCGAAAGGCTTGAGAGTTCCTAAGACGGTTAAAACGTCACTTGCGCCAGGTTCAAAAGTTGTAACCGCTTATCTTGAAAATGCTGGACTGCTTGAACCGCTGGCTAGACTTGGTTTTGACGTGGTTGGTTACGGTTGTACGACTTGTATCGGCAATTCTGGGCCGCTTTCAGATGAGGTAAGCAAGTCGATTATTGACCAAGACTTGCTTGTGACCTCAATTCTGTCGGGTAACCGAAACTTTGAGGGGCGCATTCATCCGCTCGTTAAAGCCAACTATCTTGCGAGCCCGCCACTTGTTGTCGCTTATGCGATTGCTGGAAATGTTAAAAAAGACCTGACAAGGGAACCGCTAGGCGCGGATAAAAATGGTCAGGCTATTTATCTCAGAGACATCATGCCAGATGAGCAAACAGTTAAAAGAGCAGTTGACAAATATGTGACGCGTGACCTCTACAAAACGCATTACGCACACGTGTTCAATGCTAATAAGGCTTGGAATGACATCAAATCTTCAAAATCTGAAACTTATGATTGGCATGAAAAATCAACTTATATTGCTAATCCGCCTTATTTTTCCGATATGACTTTGTCTGAAACTGTCACACATGCACCAATGACTCATTTGCGTGTGCTTGCCAAGTTTGCTGATTCGGTTACAACAGACCATATCAGCCCTGCTGGTAACATTCCCATAAAATCACAAGCGGGTAAGTTTCTAGCTAGCCAAGGGATTGAACCGCGCGATTTCAATTCCTACGGTAGTCGACGTGGTAACGATAAGGTCATGACACGTGGCACTTTTGCCAATATCCGCCTCCAAAATCAACTGACGCCTGAAATTGTAGGTGGTGTCACAAGCTATAAGAAGCAGATTATGCCGATTTATGAGGCTGCCATGCGTTACAAAGCGGACGGTGTATCCCTAGTCATCCTTGCGGGAAAAGATTATGGTATGGGGTCTTCGCGCGATTGGGCAGCTAAAGGGACGGCTCTGCTCGGTGTTAAAGTCGTCATTGCGCAAAGTTTTGAGCGGATTCATCGCAGTAATCTAGTGATGATGGGCGTCATTCCCTTAGAATTTTTAGACGGCAAAAATGCTAAAAATCTTGGCTTAACTGGTTTTGAAAGTTTCAGTTTCGATTTTCCAGAAAAGCCGAAAATCGGTCAGCTGATTACGGTTCATGCAGATGATAAAACTTTCCAAACGAAACTGCGTTTTGATTCGCAAGCTGATTTGGCGTATTATGAAAATGGCGGTATTTTACAAATGGTAATCAGAAAGAAGGTGACTAATGGCTAAAATTCAGATGATTGACGGACAATTACAAGTGCCAAATATGCCTAAAATTCCTTATATGACAGGCGATGGTGTTGGCATTGACATCATGCCTGCTATGATAGAAATTGTGGATACCGCAGTATATAAAGCCTATAAAGGCGAGAGAAAAATGATTTGGACTGAAGTTTTAGCTGGCGAAAAAGCTTTCGACGAAACAGGCGATTATTTACCAGAGGCGACTTTGACGGCATTAACTGAAAATCTGATTGCTATCAAAGGTCCATTGATGACACCGATTGCAGGTGGTTTCCGCAGTTTAAATGTGACCTTACGTCAAAAATTTGATTTATTCGCAAATGTTCGACCTGTTATTTATTTCACAGGTGTCGACTCGCCTGTCAAGCACCCAGAAAAGGTTAATATGACCATTTTTCGTGAAAATACGGAAGATATTTATGCAGGAATTGAGTTTGAAAGTGAGAGTACTGAGGCTTTGCGTTTGATAGAGATACTCAAAACTGATTTTGGTATCAAGAAAATTCGTTTTGACAAGACCAGTGCCATTGGTATCAAACCAGTCTCGCCAGAAGGCACGAAACGCTTGGTACGTGCGGCTTTCGACCATGCAATCGCAAACGGTCAAAATCGTCTAACGCTCGTACACAAGGGCAATATCATGAAATTTACCGAGGGCGGTTTTAAGAAATGGGGCTATGAAGTTGCAAGCGACTATCCGACGTTTACCGTTAATGCTTTTAATAGCATCAAGGCTAGGCAAGGTATTGAGGCAGCAAAAGCAGCCAAAGATCAAGCAATGGCAGACGGGAAAATCTATGTTGACGATGCGATTGCCGATAATTTCTTGCAACAAATTTTGCTCAACCCCTCTGATTATCAAGTTGTCGCCACCTTGAATCTTAATGGCGACTATATTTCTGATGCGCTTGCAGCTCAAGTTGGGGGGATTGGTATTTCGCCAGGTGCAAATATTAACTTTATCACTGGTCATGCGATTTTTGAGGCAACACATGGCACAGCACCTGATATTGCTGGCTTGGGTGTGGCTAATCCCTCTAGTTTGATTTTGTCAAGCGTGATGATGCTTGACTTTATGGGGTGGCATGAGGCAGGTAAGTTGGTCAAAAAAGCATTGGCAACAGCGATTGCTGACGGTCAGACAACCCAAGATTTGGGTGGGAATCTGACAACGGTTGCTTTTATGCGTGCGATGATTGGAAAGATGTGACTTATTTTTTGATTAGAAATGTTAAGACAAAAACGCAAATTCAAGTCAGCAGTTTTGATGATATAAATTCAAAAATGCAGTCATTTTATCTGCATTTTTTGGTATAATGTTTAAGAAAGAATAACGATGAGGAGATATGAGATGGGAAAAAATGCTCATGAAGAAAATCGAATGCAAAAAAGTCTTTCAAGAAACTCCATTGTCATAGTAGGGACTGTTTTAGCGGGTGTTTTGCTTGTTTTTTTGTTGCCCTTGCTTGCTTTTGATGCTGAAAATAAATCTAAAATGGCTAAAGAAGTGGTACCAAAGACAGCTAATAAAAAGACAAGTAAAACTGACAGCAAGCCAAAAACGGTAACGATTATGGCAAGTGGCGATATGCTTTACCATGATGTTGTTTATGGGAGCGCTTTTGATGGCGAGACTTACGATTTTACCAACGATTATGAGCAAATTACGCCTTTGATTGCCTCGGCCGATTTGGCGCTTGGCGACTTTGAGGGGACGATTAACCCCGACCGTGAGCTTGCAGGCTACCCGATTTTTAACGCCCCTGAGGCGGTCGTTGCTGCTATCAAAAAAGCGGGTTATGATGCGCTTGATTTGGCGCATAATCATATCTTGGACACAGGTATTGACGGTTTAGCGTATACGGCAAATGCTTTCCAAAAAGTTGGTGTTGATACTTTTGGTGTCAATGTGCCAGATGATAAAATTTTAGTTAAGAAAGTCAATGGGATTAAAATTGCGATTTTGGGCTTTAGCTATGGCTTTAACGGCATTGAGCAAACGATTAGTCAAGAAGATTATGACCGTTATTTGAATGATTTAGAGTTGACAAAGGTTGAAAAGAAAATCAAAGCCGCTGAAAAATTGGCTGATGTGACCATTGTCATGCCACAATCTGGTGTCGAATATAGTTTGGAAGCAACGCCTGAGCAAGAAGAAACCTACCATAAGATGGTTGAATGGGGGGCAGATCTCATTTTTGGCGGTCATCCGCATGTGGCTGAACCAACTGAAATCATCCAAAAAGACGGCGAGAAGAAGTTTATCATCTATTCTATGGGCAACCTTTTGTCCAATCAACGTTATGAAACACTTGAGAATCTTTGGACGGAGCGTGGTGTTATCATGGAAGTTGAGCTGACGAAAAATGGTGATAAAACGCAGTTGACAGCTGTTAAAGCGCATCCGACTTGGGTGTCAAGAGAACCGATTAACCGAACATTTTTAGGGTATCCAGCTTACGATTATCAAGTTTATCTTGCTGAAGATTATCTCAAAGGTGCTAAATATGCTGACAAGGTTTCTGAGGAAAAACAACAGCGGATTGAGACGGCTTATCATGAGATGTTGGCATTGTTAGATATTCAGTTTTAATATATAATCAAGATATTTTTATTTGAGAATTGCATGGCTTAAATTAATGACTTTAATTTAGGCTTTTTTAGTTATTAGGATACAATTTGTAAATAATATGTTATTTAAAAGGTTCTGTCTATTTAACAAATGAAATTAAATATAGCACTTTAATAGTTTAAAAGTTATTTTAAGGTTTTTTTATGTTATAATTGGTATATCAGCGTGAGGAGAATTGATAAATTTAAAATGAAAGTTGTGCTTGAGATGTTAAAGAAGTTCGATAAGTAACCTTTTAGGAATGAGAGTTAGACAGTAACTTAGAATTTCTATCTTAGACATCTGTTTTTATTGTCAATTAACAATTTATAAACAATTTTGAAACATTATCAAGGTAAAATGCTGTTAGAAGGAGGTTAGAAAAAATGAGTGAGTTCATAAAAATACTCTGAATACTCACTGATGATGCTTAGACAGACTTTGAAAAATTGTAAATGAGATGCCTTTTGCAATTAGTGTTGCTAGGTAGCGTTCAACTACAATTAGAATTTAGATGAAGGAGAAGAAAATTTGAAAAAGTTAAGTCAAAAAACCAAATTAAAATTACTGCTTTTTTCTACGGCAGCAGTAGTTTTAACGAGTCAGACGGTTTTTGCTGAAAATGGTCTGGAATGGGATAGTTATGTGACCTCGCATCAAGATGAGGTTAGTCAAGTTCAGGCAGAAAATGACAAACAAGCTAAAATAACATCACAAAAAATTGATGTTAATTTTGGCATGAAAGAAACAAGGTCTCAGTCTAAAAAGTATACTGTTTTAGTTATTGACGATTCAGCTAGTATGGCTGGAACGCCAATGGATAAAACGAAAGCAGCAGCTAGCAAGTTTATTGAGCAAATGTTGCAATCAAGCGGAGAAAACTATATCTCTATTGTTGCTTTTTCTGATACTGATAAAACGGTAACGGATTTTACAAATGATAAAAATGTGCTTGATAAGGCAGTGGGGGAGCTAAAAGCTCAAGGACAGACAGATATGACTGCTGGTTTGTCGAAAGCCAGCCAATTATTAAAAAACAATGCTAATCTTAGTGGTGTTACGAATAATGTTGTTTTATTATCAGATGGTGAAACTGATGATGAAGCGACAGCATTAAATCAAGTGAAAGAAATTAGTAAGAGTGCTAATGTTTATTCGCTAGGTTTTTTCCAGAGCTTATCTGGTGATTATTTGCTAGATGCGCGTAATTTTATGATGGAAACTCAAAATGCGGGTTACTATGATGTGACAAATGCCGATGAGTTAAACTTTAATTTTGCGCCACTTGCAGAAGAAGTTTCAGGAATAACTGGTAATTTCAAGTTTTCTAGCCTTGATGCGGCGTACAAAGGAACTAAAGATAATGAACAGTCTTATTTTTATAGTGATGATTATTTCACAAAAAGTCCGACTGTTTATAATGAACATTTAGCGACAATGTCTTTGAATTTGGCAATAGCTGGTTTTGCCAGTGATGACACAGATGATTATGCTAAAAAGAGCCAGAATGCTCAAAAATTATTGGCAGAAACTGGCTTTAAAGACATCATCGTGAATGAGTCATTTCTAAATAAACCAACAAAAGATTCAATTGGCGTCATTGCTGGTCAAAAAAGAGTGGTTGAAAATGGTCAACCCTATACTTTGATTGCAGTTGCTGTTCGTGGCGGTGGTTACGAAAGCGAGTGGTCAAGTAATGGAAATGTTGGTCAAGCAGGCAATCACGCAGGATTTGAGCAAGCGAAAAATGAGGTTCTGTCTTTCATTAATGAAGCATACATGAAAGATAAATCAAGTAATGAGAAAGTCAAAATATGGTTGACTGGTTATAGTCGTGCTGGTGCAACCGTAGATATGGCAGCTGGTGCTTTAAATGAAGGCTATCAATTTGATTCTGTGGATAATACGCGTTTGACGATACCACAAGAAAATATCTATGCTTATGCTTTTGAAACGCCAAATGGCTATCTTCCTCAAAATAAGAAGACACCAAAATACAAGAATATTTGGAATACGATTAACCGTGCTGATATTGTGCCTAAACTTGCGCCAGATGCTTGGGGCTTTACGCATTATGGGAATGAAAACACGATTTCAGCGACAATCTTTTCTAATATCTTTACCAAACAAAAGAATAAAATGTTAGCACGATTCACAGAAATCGCACCCAATACCAAATATATTGTCAATACATTTGGAGAAATGCCGATTTTTGTTTTGAGTCAAGAGGCATATTTTGATTCAGTTGTAAAAGGCGTTTCAAAGGATGTTATTAAGAATCGTCAAAATTATTTTACTAATTATCAAAATGCTTTCAGTAATATGGCAGCAAACTATCTAGGTGGCGATAGCAGTGCGACCTTAACAGATGATGAAACGTTAAAGGTTACTTTAGCTGGTGTTCATGCATTTGTTAGGCATCCGATTTTAACAGTTGCTTTTCCTGAAATGGTTGACAATTTAGCTCAAGCACATTATCCTGAGTTGGCGCTTGCATGGGCGCAGTCTCAAGATAGTTACTACACACCTGATGGTCAACCTAATTTTGTTAGTGGTAATTACCGAATTGTTCGTGTGAATTGTCCAGTAAATGTTGAAGTTTATAATGAAAATAACGAAAAAGTTGGTGAAATTGTAAACGATGTGCCACAAGGTGAAGTTCTTGCAATGGGGCTAAATGATGATGGGGAAAAAATCATTTATTTACCACCAGATGGCGACTATACATTTAAAACAATTGCGACAGATGACGGCGAAATGAGTATCAGTATCAATGAATATAGTGCTGAAGAAGGCGATATTAACCGCGTTCAAAACTACTATGACTTACCATTGGAACTTGGTAAAGCCTATACGAGTAAGATTCCAGCCTATACAGAAGCTGCTGATAGTGACGGCGGTACTGAAAATGGGTCAGGAACACCTTATGAAGTGAAAAATGACACAACAGGCGAAACTTTGACACCAGATTTATCTATTGCAGGTGAAGAAGTTGCAAATCAGAAATATCAAATTGATGTTTTTTCTGAAAACGAAGCGCAAGGTGAAGTTAGCGGCTCTGGACAACAATTAGTTGGCAGTTTTTCAAAAATAGTAGCGACACCTTCAGAAAACTATGAATTTGCTGGTTGGTATGAAAATGATAAACTGATTTCTGATAAAAGTGATTATCGTTTCCGTGTAAAAGCTAACCGTAAAATTATCGCTAAATTCAAATCAACTAAAGAAAAAGAAACGACTAAAGTTGAAGCTAAGTTGACGAAAGTGACACCTTCTAGTTCTAATAAAATTGATGGTTTGAGTGCTACTGCTATTAAGCAGAAGTCTGTTAATCAAATAGCTAAAAATCAAAATCATACATTTGCTATTTTGGCTGTTGTAGCTGTAAGTGTTGCAGGAGTTGCACTTACCTTGTTCAAACGCCATCGTAAAGCAGTTTGGCTAAAAACTTTATTGTAAAATAGTTTGAACAAAATAAAAAACACTTAAGGAGACGTTTTCCAATTTTGGAAAACGTTTTTTAATTTTTAGATTAGTGTCAAGCGAAATTGAAAATGTCCCCCAAAAAGTCTAAACATGAGTTACATTTATAAAGCAAAATTTGCTTTTAGATTCCATTTTTGATATGATTGAGTTATGATTTATGCTGAATTTTCAGCTTGATATTCCAGAAGCGTCTTACCGATTCTTCTGAGATATTTTTCGAAAGATGCAAGTTTCCACGGGTGTGA
>NZ_BLLI01000030.1 GCF_011170085.1 Pseudolactococcus hodotermopsidis
CTGAATCACTATCTTCGACTGAATCGCTATCTTCTACGGAATCACTGTCTTCTTCCGAGTCGCTATCTTCGTAAGAATCGCTGTCTTCTTGAGAATCACTATCTTCTTGTGAGTCACTATCCTCTTCCGAGTCGCTATCCTCTTCCGAGTCGCTGTCTTCTTCGGAATCACTATCTTCTTCCGAGTCGCTATCCTCTTCAGAATCACTGTCCTCAGTCGAATCGGAATCTTCGGTTGAATCACTATCTTCTTCTGATTCATGTAAATATCGGTATTCTGAATTTGAATCAGCTTCAGAATCTGAATCTTTTTCTGAATCAGAATCTTCGGCAGAATCAGAGTCTTCCTGTGAATCGCTATCTTCGGTCGAATCAGAATCTTCAACAGAATCAGAATCCTCTTGCGAGTCACTATCTTCTGCAGAATCACTATCCTCAGCGGAATCCGAATCTTCTTGAGAGTCGCTATCTTCTACCGAATCACTATCTTCTACCGAATCACTGTCTTCTTGTGAGTCGCTATCTTCTACCGAATCACTATCTTCTACCGAATCACTGTCTTCTTGTGAGTCGCTATCTTCATGCGAATCACTATCCTCCTCAGAATCACTGTCTTCTTGGGAATCGCTATCCTCTTCAGAATCACTGTCCTCAGTCGAATCTGAATCTTCAGTGGAATCGCTATTCTCCTCAGATTCATGTAAATAGCGGTATTCTGAATTTGAATCAGCTTCAGAATCTGAATCTTTTTCCGAATCAGAATCTTCTGCTGAATCGGAGTCTTCTTGGGAGTCGCTATCTTCTTGAGAATCGCTATCCTCTGCAGAGTCGGAATCCTCTTGGGAATCACTGTCTTCTGCTGAATCTGAATCCTCGGCTGAATCACTATCCTCCTCAGAATCACTATCCTCTTCAGAATCGCTATCTTCTTCGGAATCACTGTCCTCGGTCGAATCAGAATCTTCTGTCGAATCACTCACTTCATCAGAATGATGGGCTAACTTATAATTGGAATCTGAGTCAGCTTCAGAGTCTGAATCTTCCGCTGAATCTGAATCTTCCGCTGAATCACTGTCTTCCTCAGAGTCGCTATCCTCTTCTGAATCGCTGTCTTCTTCTGAGTCACTATCTTCCTCAGAATCGCTATCTTCCTCGGAATCGCTATCCTCTTCTGAATCTGAATCTTCATCTGAATCTGAGTCCTCATCTGAATCTGAAAGATCGTCAGATTCATGTAAAGAATCTAAATCATGCTTATACTCAACCTTACCATTACCGTCTACAACCTTATCTCCACCCTCGGAAGGTTTAGGTTTCTCTGACAAATCAACTGCCATTGTTTCAGAAGGTCCAGGAATCCAGCCTTGTTCGCCAGTTCTCGGCACAGTATCCAATGTTACAACACCTGTATAAGGGTCAACCTCTGCCAAATCATCAGCTTTTGTCGCTGGATCGTCAATCTTCTCATAAAGTGTTCTCTCAGGATGTTGATTGACATCACCATTTACAGCAAAATTTGCCAGATAAGCGTCAAGCGCTGCTTGATTATTTAAAACATCTGTCGGAATCGCAATCTCTTTGCCTGTTACTTTATCTTTATACCATGTGCGTGTGACTGTTACAGGAATTTCCTCAGTGATTGACGCTTTATCTCCCTCATAGTCATGCTCAATTTTGAAATTAACGATATAAGTTTCAACTACTTTCTCAGTATCATGAACCAACTGAATCGTATAATCCTGTGAACTCGTTTTGTCAGCATCAAACACTGCATTAGCATTAAAGTTATTGGACTTCACAACATAGCCTTTAGCTTCATAAGCCGCAATTTTACTAGCAATGTCATACTCAGCCGAACCGCTAATGCTAGTACCCGTTTGACCATTTACTGACTTAATCTCTAAAGTATCACCACCGTTCGAGGCATCAATAAACGTAAACGTTGCCTTTTGTATGTCCGCCTCAAGCACAATATTGAGCGTTTGTGGTGTTGTATCAGCTGTTTCCTTACCACTGGCATCAATATTTGCTGTTGCATCATAGGTAAAAGTCTTGGGTGCTTCTACTTCTGACAGACTATAACCCGTAGCTTTTGCCTTTTCGCTATCTGGCAATAAATCATAGAGTTCTTGATACGTATAAACTTGATTCGTCTTACCAGTTATTGGTATATCAACGGCAACTTGTTTTTCAGCGCCTGTGGCATCTTTCGTAAACAAGCTAACCTTAACCGTCTGAGCAAGTGGCGCAACATAGAAAGTCGTCATCGGATTGCCTTCGGCATTCGACTTAACAAGTAATGTATCAGGCTGGGTCAAAGTTTTTCCGTCCGCATCTTGCGGGTTGGTCTCAACTTTGTAACCAGCTGGCACATTTTCAAGCGTATAGTAAGGCTTCTTCCAGTCAATGGTGTTACCAACATGAGCCGCTGGTAAATCTGTGTTAATCGCCTCTTTTCTCTCCGCAGTTGCCACATCTTTGACATCAACTACCTTGCCTGTCTCAGCATCAACATAACGATAAGGCACTTCCGCCTCATCAGAGACAACATAGACATTGTAAACGCTATCAGTTTTATACTTCATCGGTACGATAACAGTTGTTGCTTGTCCGAAACTATCATAGTTATCAGCAACTGTCTCGCCGTCGCCTGTTCCGACATTAAGCGTCGCTGCGCCCGTATAAACCTGCTCATCAATCGCCCACTTGTAGCCCGTCGGGATCATATTGATAAACTCAGTCGTTTTCAAGGACTTATCTAACCCAACATAATCTCCCGCAGCCGTAGAAAAGTTCTTGACTTTCGTTTCAACAAGTTTACCATTTTGGTCAATGTAATTAATCTTAACAGAACCAACATCAATTTGTTCCGTCTCAAGCTCTCGAATACCACTAACTGAAAAAGATTTACTAGGACTTTGCTCTGCCACGTCAATTCCCGTATCTGTGATATAAGCATTAGAACCAGTGACCTTCATTTGAGTGAATGCAAAATCATTACTTGCTGGACTACCATTAGCGCTGGATTGCTTTTCCCCCCAAGTTTTAATAGATGAATTAGATAATATAACGTTACCAAGTCCATTATAGAAAACACTATTATTAACATCAATAGATGTCTTATTTCTACGTTCTACGTGAAGAGCCTTAGGAGAGATGAGTTGAATCGATGAGTTCGCATGCTCCGCACGAAAAACAGCATTATTTTCAACATCAATAACATTTAACACAAGACCAGGATTAATCGTCAATTCCGTAGGTCGAGCAAGATCAAAAGCTTCATCGTTACCATTTCCGTCACCCATTTCAAGCGCCGTCATGTTTAGGTTCTTACCAAAAGTCCAATGCCATTTACCATCAGATGCTGGATAGTTTGTTGGATAACCTGCTCCATCATCGGAGAGAATTTTCGGAAAGCCTTTTTGATACCAAGTCACATTATCCCCAACGTTTACGTTACTCATTTGATCAAAGATAATTGGATAATTTGCGAGTATAGGAGTAGATGTTGTACTTTCAATTTCCTTTGAAGTAAGACTAGCATTATCTCCGATTTCAAAGGTACCACCCAGCCCCGTACCCTCGCCAACAGTATTACCAACTTGAGAAGTATAACCAGCAGTACCTCTCATACCTGACATAGCATCAGCGAACGAAAACGTAGAGAACCCACTTGATGACACACCACCAACCCTTGTATCATTTGTTGTTCGTTGATAATTAAAGTTCGCATCATTAGCTATCCTAACCGCACCGTAAGAACCCGATTTCCCACGTGATTCCAAGTCAATATTCCCCGAAAAAGTCGTCATCCCATGCGTATTTTTAACCACACGGTCATGGGCTTTCGTTCGAGTTGTTGTCGCTGCTCCCTTACCATCTAGTGCATAGACATTGACATCATGCAGATTGACAAACCATTTCCCCTCGATGTTATTTGGGGTATTAAGGCTTCCAGGTTCAATCATGATAAAGGCTTCATTATGATCATTCTCCCCCCAAAAACCCGAATTACCACGAGCACTAGCCGCTAAAAACGTCCCATTCATGAGCGTAAAATTATTACCATAAGCCGAGTTAGTCCGTCCAACTGAGAAAACAGCGTAATACATATTAATAGTATGCCCACCACCGTCAACGATAAGACTATTCACACGACCTTTAGTTGTTGTAGATAAGGCATCCACAACATTCGTATCACCACTCGCTGTTGTATTTGGATTATTAAAATCTGCTGTGATTTCGATATAAGTGATGGCTTCATTGCTATAAGCATCTTTTAATTTGTCAAAGCTATCAACAGCTGCATAAGTACCAGCTTGTATCGCTTCACTTTTCTTTAGCGCAGCATTGGCAACATCATCAGGAAGTGGCACATTATGTGACGTTGCAGAAAAAGTATTATGGTCATTTTCATCAACCTCGGCAACAAAGTCCGCACGCTTGGTATCTGGATCTTTACCCACAAGTAAATTTTCTTGCAAAGGAGTTGGAATGTCAAAGTTATTCCCTCTTACCGCAATAGTAGGCACAACACGCAAACTAGGAGTTTCTACCTCTTTTTCACGATCAGTTTTTTGAGGCGTAACAATCGTTGCATTACTTTCATCCGCAGATGAAATCAAGGCAGTTCCCGCAACTGTGCCACCTGCAATAGCAGCTAGAGTTGAGGCAGCATAAAGCCACTTTTTCCCACTTTTCCAAGAACGATAATGTGTCCGTTTGAGTTCTTGCTCCCCTAAAAAAGGCTTGTCATGTTTAAACTTAGTCATTTTTCTTCTCTCTAAAATTTTCTAATATATAAATTTATCAGTTTTATTATAATTATACACTTTTTTAAAAAACAAAAAATAAAAGTTTCAATTACGAAACTTTGTTATTTTTCTCTCTTTTTATTAGAATTCTGTCATTTTAATGACGTTAAAAACGTTTTTATAAACCAAGTTTTTTTGAAAAAAATAGTCAAACCCCTGATAATATTTAAAACAGCCTCCTGCAAAAGAGACTGCCTTTAATGTGTTTCACATTTAAAAAACGTTAGTTTTGTTTTCGAACACTTAACAGAAACATCTTGACAAGCTATCATTAGCCGCCAATGCCTGAAGTCGTGTACCAATTTCACTTAGACCCAAAACTGGAATCTCCGAAATATCGATCATCACGGCATTGTGATTTTCTGTTGTGAACAAGGTTGAGCTTTCTGATGTGCCATTCACGAAGAACACAACATCATCTTCTGATAACACATCATAAACCACACTTGTTTCTTTATAGTTGTCATTCGGTGTCAAATCTGAAAGCGCAATTTGTTTCACAAACCCTTTCTTAGTCACAACCGTAAGCAACTCGTCTGAGGCAAAACTGCTCACAACTTTCGCAAAGACAACCTTTTCAAATGTTTCAATATCATTTGCCAACTCTGAAATAGCTTGACCTTTGGCATCACTATCAAAGTTCACTTGCGCCAAATCTTGAACTGGGCTGTAAATCATCCGACCAAGGTTGGTAAAGAGCAAGATAGCGTCTGACAGGCTCGCTTTTTCGGCGAAAAAGGTTGTGTTTTGAGCTTTGACAAACTTAACTTTTTCGGCGGGTATGTCATCATCTGTGCGCTTGATATAATTGTCAGTCGTCAAAGTGACAAATGACACCTCAGGCTTGCGACCACCAAGATAAGCGGCACTTGCGACTAAACCACCTAGTCCAATCATTGACACAAGCTGAGAATCATCTGTTATATCAGCTGCAGCTGTATTTGGCAAAATTTTACTTGGAATAGGTGTAGCAGGCGTAACTGGTGTAGCTGTAAGAGGTATCGGCGCAGCGATAGGCGTTGGCGCAGTATTTGGTATCACAAACGGATCTGGTGCACCAAATGGTGTTCTATCAACTTCGTTTGGAATGCCGTCACCGTCAATGTCTGGGTCAATAGCATTGGGAATGCCATCGCCGTCAATATCCTCATCCTTACTGTTTGGCACACCATCATTATCCACATCACCTGGCGCTGTAATCGGATGCGTTTTATCGCCATTGCCATACTTATTATCAGGGATAAGTTGACCCGACTGGTCACCATTTGGTGTTGGGTCATATGCGTTGAAAATCCCGTCGCCATCAATATCTGGATCAATAACATTTGGCACGCCATCGCCGTCAATGTCTGGGTCTTGCAAATTAGACAAGCCGTCGCCGTCCACATCCGCTGGCGTAACAATTGGTTTTGTCAAATCGCCATCGTGATGACCATTATCCACAGGATCTGCCGCACCGTTTGGCGTTTGATCCCTATCGTTTGAAATGCCGTCGCCGTCACGATCATCGTCCAAGTCGTTTGGCACACCGTCGCCGTCAATGTCGTCATCCAGACTGTTTGGCACACCATCGCCATCCACATCGCCTAATTTTGCGATTTCATTATCACGATTACCCTCGTACCATGTATTATCTGGAATATCATCCCAAGCATGCTCCAAATCATAAAGCGAGTCACTATCAAATACTGAATCACTAAATTCTTCCGATTCTGAGTCAGCTACTGAATCAGAATCTAGTGCCGAATCAGAGTCCTCTAAGGAATCACTCAAATCTTCTGAATATTGTATGACTCTGTAAGCTGAATCGGAGGTTACAATCGAATCCGAATCCTGTTCCGAGTCAGAATCAGCTAGTGAATCCGAATCTTCCATCGACTCGCTATCTTCTAACGAATCGCTTAATTCATCTGAATATTGCGCAACTTGATAACTCGAATCAGAGGTAACAATCGAATCCGAATCCTGTTCCGAGTCAGAATCAGCTAGTGAATCCGACTCTTCCATCGACTCGCTATCTTCTAACGAATCGCTCAAGTCATCGGAATATTGCGCAACTTGATAACTTGAATCTGAGGTTACAATCGAATCCGAATCTTGTTCCGAGTCAGAATCAGCTAGTGAATCCGACTCTTCCATCGACTCGCTATCTTCTAACGAATCGCTTAATTCATCTGAATATTGCGCAACTTGATAACTCGAATCAGAGGTTACAATCGAATCCGAATCCTGTTCCGAATCAGAATCAGCTAGTGAATCTGATTCTTCCGTCGACTCACTATCTTCTAACGAATCGCTTAATTCATCTGAATATTGCGCAACTTGATAACTCGAATCTGAGGTTACAATCGAATCCGAATCCTGTTCCGAGTCAGAATCAGCTAGTGAATCCGACTCTTCCGTTGACTCACTATCTTCTAACGAATCGCTTAATTCATCGGAATATTGCGCCGCTTGATAACTCGAATCTGAGGTTACAATCGAATCCGAATCTTGTTCCGAGTCAGAATCAGCTAGTGAATCGGAATCCTCCGTCGACTCGCTATCTTCTAACGAATCACTCAAGTCATCGGAATATTGCGCCGCTTGATAACTCGAATCTGAGGTTACAATCGAATCGGAATCCTCTAATGAATCGGAATCCTCCGTCGACTCACTATCTTCTAACGAATCACTCAAGTCATCGGAATATTGCGCAACTTGATAACTCGAATCAGAGGTTACAATCGAATCCGAATCCTCTAATGAATCGGAATCCTCCGTCGACTCGCTATCTTCTAACGAATCACTCAAGTCATCGGAATATTGCGCAACTTGATAACTTGAATCTGAGGTTACAATAGACTCCGAATCTTGTTCCGAGTCAGAATCAGCTAGTGAATCGGAATCTTCCGTCGACTCACTATCCGCCAAGGAATCACTCAATTCATCAGAATAATGCGCAACATGATAACTTGAATCAGAGTCCGCAATAGAATCCGAGTCTTGCTCAGAGTCAGAATCAGCTAGTGAATCGGAATCTTCCGTCGATTCACTATCCGCCAAGGAATCGCTCAAGGCTTCGGAATGATGCGCAACATGATAACTTGAATCAGAGTCCGCAGTAGAATCCGAGTCTTGCTCAGAGTCAGAATCAGCTAGTGAATCGGAATCTTCCGTTGATTCACTATCCGCCAAAGAATCGCTCAAGGCTTCGGAATAATGCGTTACCTTATAATTTGATTCTGATTCAGAATCTTGTTCAGAATCAGAGTCCTCGTCTGAATCGCTATCTTCTTCGGAATCACTATCCTCATCTGAATCGCTCACATTATCAGAGTGTTCAAGAGAATCAACATCACGTTCGTAGTTAATCGTTCCTGAACCATTAACTGTCGCTGTACCGTCTTGTCCTCTATCAGTACCAGTCGTTGGAATGCCATTCAAATTGACTTCTACATTGACATCTGGCCCTTCCAACCAACCCACTTCATCATTTGCAAAAACCGTTACCATTTTAACTAGACCATTTTCATCAACCGTCACGTTTGGATGGCTAGCTGAATCAACAATCTCGTACTTGGCAGCTTCTGGATAACCATTGCCATAAACGCCGTTCAGGGCATACAAGGTCTCATCAGTGTCTTTGGTGTACTCTATCTTGTCAGATTCATCGTAGTAATACGTTTTTTTAACCTCAACAGTCTGAGATGTGATGAAATTTTTAGTAGCGTTTGTGTCATAAACATGGTAAACATCATAGTTGACGGTGTAAATATCCTCAACAACATGCGTGTTGTGAACCAAAGTTACTAGGTAATCTTGTGAGACATCCCGATCATGATCAAAAGTCGCATCCATTGGTAGCGTGCTTGTTTTAAGCACATAGCCGTCCGCGACATAAGCCGCAATCTGCGCCGCACAATCAGATGAGTTGCTAATGGCTGTACCAGCAATGCCAGAAATCGGCTTAACCTCTAAAGTCTTGCCAGTTGTACCGTCAAGATAAGTAACCGAGCCTGTTTGAATATCTTCAGCCAAAGTCAGCTCAAGTTTTTGAGCCTCATCAACTGTTTCAATCCAAACATCCCCCGCCTTATCGCCTGTACGAACCAAGGTATCACTATTATCAAATGTGAATGTTTGCGCTTCGTCCTCATCGCTCAATCTGTACCCCTCAAAGTAAGGTAACAAATTATCATCGTTATATTGTGCAACCAACTCCGCATAAGTCATTGTCTGACCTGTTACACCCCAAACTGTAATCGTCTGCGTTTTTTCAGAATTAACCGCTTTGATTGTCAGCTCAACTCTTTGTCTAGTTGGGACAACTGAAAATTGTGAAATAGGATTATTGTCAGCCGCAACTGTCAGATTTTTCGGCAATGGTTTGGTATCATCAAGTTTATAACCGTCTGGAATTGTTGTGAAAGCATAGTAAGGGTTCGACCAGTCAATGATACTTCCCACACTAGCTGTCGCAAGTCCTCGGACTGCCTCTAGTTCAGAAAGTTTCACACCCGAAACATCAAGAATTTCTCCTGTGAGAGAGTTGACATATTGGTATTGAACATCGGCATCATCATTGGCATGAACATAGACATTATAAACATACTCAACGCCTTCCATTGGCACAATCATCCGTTCGAGCTGTCCTTTGGCATTGCCATTGTCAGAAGTTGTCGTTGGATCGCCTTTGGCCTGCTGATCTGTCGCTGCGATTGGATTGACCTGATTGCCTAATGCCCACTTGTAATTTTCAGGCATGTTGTCATGAACGAGCGTTGAAACCTCGCCTAGCAATTCTTGCCCGATGTAATACTGCTTATTGCCATAAGCATCCTTTGCATTGACATCAAAATCTATCGTTTTCACGATATGAGCAGTGTCAGTCGTACTCGTAGCCGCTTGGTCAATGTAGTTGATTTTAATCGTACCGTTTGCTACATCATTGACTTGAAGCTCATGAAAATCAGTTACTGGTAGACTGGTAGGCGTTGTCGTATCGCCTGCAACTCGATCAATCTTTGCTGTTCCGCCTGAAATCGTCATTGTCGCAAATTTCAAACTATCGCCTTGATTGACAATAGAAGAATTATCAATCATAAATTGCCCCGCACCATTAATCAAAGGGCTACCACTGTCGACCATTTGATTAATGCGCAATGCTTTAGGCGATGCAAATCGAACCGTACCACCATTAGCAATCTCAATCACATTGTCGCCGTGCCATTGTTCAATATTTAAAACTGCACCTGTACCAAAGGTAAAATTACTATTGGCACTTACTGTCCATGAATCGGCAGAAGTCAGCTCCACAGCAGTCATGTTGAAGTTTTTACCAAAAGTATAATTTCGATTCGTTGATGCACCAAAAAGAGTAGGAAAACTAGCTTGATACCAAGTCACATTATCCCCAACGGTCATCGTATTCAAGTCATGGAAAAGCTCTCCTGAACTAGCAATCGTTTGCTGAGTGGCATCGCCCACGATCGTAACACCATCGCCAACATTAAAAGTTGAGGGATAAGAAGAAGCCTCAATCATTGGCTTGGCTTTACCTTCTGCCGACCGCTCATGTACCACATTGGCACCATTTGCAAAATCAACTTGGTTTGCCAAGCCCAACTCTTGCGTACATGACGAGTAAACATTGCCAGAAAGTGTTACTTTATTGTCACTAGCATTGCCGAGTAAGCGAAACAGGCGATTAACATTACCTGTATAGCTCACATTATCAATATTGAGATCCCACTTGGCTCTTGCTTTAGCTGCATTAAACAAAGCAAGATCATCATCAGTACGTCCGATAACATTGAGCCCTGTCACTGTAAAAGGTGTGTTGTCACTAGGATTTCCTAATCGGAAGATCATCCGTCCAAAGTCAACCGTATGACCATTACCATTGATTATCAACGATTCAGTGTGTTCTGCCAAACTATTACTAGTAGCATTGGCAATCCCACCTACGGCATCAGCATAGCTAAAATCTGCTGCTATATCAATATATCTGATATATTTATGTTCATAAGCTAGCTTGAAGTCTGCCATATTGCTAACACTTACGTATGCCCCTTGAATAACTGCCGAATCGCTTATACCCGCTATCGCTATGTCGGGCATCATTTTGATCATAGTTGCCGCAGTGCCATTATAAACATCCCTAACCGAATACGGCAGTGGCACATAAAGCGATGTGGCTGATTGAATTGGCGTGTTATCATTGCCTAGCACAACATTTTCAAAATCCTCACGCTCATCATCAAGCATGCCTGAAACTCTCAAAGTTTCTTTGACTGCAATAGTCGGCTCAACCAGCAAACTTGGTCTCTCAGCAGTTTCCTCTAGCTCCTCGGACGGCGCATCAATGACAACAACGGCATCATTTTCGTCCGCAGATAAACTCAAGCCTTTTCCTGCGATACCGCCCACAATCATCGTCAAAATCGAGCTGGCATAAATCCATTTCTTCCCGCTCTTCCACATCCGATAGTTGGTATTTTTAATTTCTTTATTTTGATGTAAAAGTTCACTAAGATTGAATTTTTTCATTATCAGTTCTTTCTAAAAAACAGTTTATACTACTCTCAATTATACAATATTTTATGGCAAATAAAAAATAAGTTCCGATTTTGGAACTTACTTTAATTAAAACACAAAACTAGAGTCTTTATTTTCTATGAAAACAGCTTTAGAAAACTTATTTTTACTTATTTAATTCGCTTGTTTTGACTTGATATAAAATAACCTTTAGATGTCTGTCTATTTTAGAAAATGGTTTTATTTTAGGTTTCTAATCGTTTTTTATTTGTAATATCACTAAAACCAATCGCATACTAAATCTGGACAATTTGAAACAGTCATACTTGTCGGCTTTTTACCACGAACTTTCATTAAGTTTGGCAAATCTGAAAAAAACACATTGTTCATAGGAGTGGGATAAACTTCAAAGCCCTGTAAATTTGGTAATCCCGAAATATTAAAATTAGTTGGTTGACTGCTCTGAAAAACAAAAGCAGTTAAATCAGGAAAATCTGAAAGAGTTAATGTTTCTACGCCATTGTATCCGTCACCAAGATCACAATATAAATAATACAAGCTCGGCAAATTAGAAAATTTCAAACTTGTTATAGAAGCACCAAAACAACCAATTTCTCTCAATTCCGGTAAACCTGAAATATCTAAACTCGTTAATTTCCCTTCCAAATTAATACTTCTGTAATCGTAATTAAATTGAACTAAATTTTTAAAGAGATTAATCCCCGTTAAATCTTTAATTTCATTCGCCACACTTCCCTCAATATCCATCTCTGTTATTGGCACAATATTGATTCTATTATTTTCAATATATTGAGGATATAACTCTTTCAAAGTCGTTCTAAAGTTTTCATCAGGAAAATTAGCCTTTGACAACTCAACCCACACCTTTTTCTCAGTCCACCCTAATACGGTAAGACCATCGTCAACTTGTAAAGTTTCTAAATTCGTTAAGTTTCTCACATCTAGTTCACTTAAATTGTTGTATTGGTAATTCAAAAAAGTTAATTTCGGCGAATTCGAGACATCTAATTTGTCACCATTCCGTAGATTACTTCGAAAATTCAAATGAACCAAATTCGTCAAATTTGATATATCTAATTCAGTTTTTAACTGAAGATAATCACAAAACAGGTGTGTTAAATTCTTAAAATAATTAATCCCTGTCAAATCTTCAATCATCCCACCATGTTGATCAAAGGTAGACATAACAGTGATAGCTAAAGTATTTATTTTTCCGTCTTTGATATACTTAGGAAACTTCCGCTTTAAGACATCTCTAAACTCTTCATCAGGAAAGTTTTTTGCTGACAACTCAACCCAATTGTCTTCAACACCAACATTAATGACTTGCGTAACAGAACTATCGTTATACTTGTCATCTCCCTTTCGAGTAACAGTTACTGTCATGTTACCGACAGATTTAACCGTCACATTTTGACCGCTAAGCGTTGCACCTGTTGTACCCGCATCGCTAATGGCGTAAGTAATCTTACCAGTTGACGTACCACCTTGAGCGACTAATTTAAATTTTTTGCTTTGATTCAAATCAAAGTAATTTTCAGATGTGAAAGTCAGTGGCACTGCCGCTTGATCTGCCTTAGTAGTTGTAATTGTCACATCTTTTGAAACAGCAGCATACTCATTTGTTGCTGCTACGGATACTGTGACAACAATCGTACCAGGTTTGGTGAAAGTCAGTTCCCCTGTTTCCGCATTTACCGTACCAGCAGAGCCTGATTTTCTTTTGAAAACAAGCTTGCATTCACCGATATACCTACCCTCATTGCTGTAATAACCAGCATCGGCTACAATTGTTCGTTTAGCATTCCAAGGATAGTCATGGATTGTTCCCTGAATTTCAAGCTCTGGTACTGGCTTAGCAACAACTGAAATAACTTGCTCAACAGAAACATCATTATACTTCTCATCGCCTTGCCGAGTAGCAATTACTGTCAAATTGCCCGCAGCATTAACCGTCAGATTTTGACCGCTAAGCGTTGCACCTGTTGTGCCTGCATCTTTAATAGCATAAGTAATCTTACCAGCTGTGCCACCTTGGGCAACCAATTTCAATTTTTTAGTTTGGTCAAAATCAAGACGATTTGCCGATGTGAAAGTAAGCGGTGCTTGATCGACTTTGAGCGTTGTGATGGTGATCTCTTTTGAACTAGCAGCATAAGTATTTGTTGCTGCTTTGGTCACTGTGACAATGATTGTACCAGATTTTGAGAAAGTCACTTCGCCCGTTTTGGCATTTACCTTGCCAGCAGAGCCTGATTTCACCTTGAAAGTAACCTTGCCATCGCCGTTACCTGAAACCTTGATTGTGCGTTTTTCTTGCCACGGATAATCAGAGATTGCTTCAAGATTAACCTCTTGACTTGCCTTTGTTGTCGCCGCAGAAACCTGTTGAACTGTCCCGATTTTTGGAACAGCAGTCAGTGTCACATCGGCTAAAAATAAGCCCGACAGCAACAAGCCAGAATAGATGACTTTGCTAGTTTTTTTCATATGTTTTCTCCTTCTTTTGAGCCATATGCGCTCAAGTTAGTTTTGAGAGATTTTTTCTCTCACTAATGTTATTATAACACCAAAACATTCCTAATTCAACTATTTTTTTAATTTTTCTTGTTTATTTATACTCAATTCGATAAAAAAAACGCAACGTATGATATGCTGTAAGTATGACCTATGATAAAACAATCCAAAAGAGAATTTTGGCTTATGCCGATAGTGAGGCCATTGAAAGCGTTCTTTATTTTTAACGAATTGAGTATATTTGTCCTTGTTCGTCATTTTCTCAATGACGATGAGCAGAACGCCAGCGATGACGTTTGCTAATACTTATTTGGCAATTTCCAACATTTTCGACACCTCCTCCCTAGACAAAGGAGGTGTCGAAAACCATTATAACATAAATAAGGTTTAAAATATGGCAACTAAAAGAGATAAAGTTTGGCAAGCTGAAGTTTCTTATAAGCAAAATGGCACTTATAAGAAATGGCGCAAGTCTGGATTCAAGACCAAACGTGAGGCACTACTTGCTGAAAGTGAATTTAAACTAAGTATCGGATTCATGCCTGTGTTAATACGGCTATCTTAGATGATATTATCAGTAAAGATTTTTCATGATGTTAAAAATATGTAAATACTTTAATATAGCGGTTTTGGATATGTTGGAAAATATTTCTCTAAATCAAAAAACGCTATTCTCATAACGTTTTTAATCTCTATCTCACGTTGCTTTAGGAACCGAAAATGAAAATTCCGACCCTTTACCAACTTCTGATGTTACCGAAACGCTGCCGTCATAAATTTTAGCAATGGTTAGGATGATAGACAAACCAAGTCCTGTCCCACCAATTTCGCGATTTCTAGCCTTGTCTGCTCGGAAAAATCGTTCAAAAACATGCGGTAAATCTTCCGCATTAATGCCTAAACCATGATCTGAAACAGTCGTGATAATATTTTTTTCATCTGATTTCAAGGTAACCTTGATATATTTTTCATTGTCGCCTGCGTACTTAACTGCATTATCTAGTAAAATCGTCAGCGCCTGTTCATAATGATTTTTATAGATTTGTGCATAAGCCTTATAACCAACAAAAAAGCTCTCAAATTCAATCCTGAAAGTTTGATTGAGCATCCGAAAGTCCTCAACTAGCTCTTCAACACTAGCGACAAGATCCGTTTTCTCAAATTTATAGTCTTCTGAATGTTGCAAGTGGGAAATCGCAAGCATATCTCGAATCATGCTCGACATTTTCTTAACTTCTTGATAAGAAGCATCCAGCGACTCGACAAGCTGTTGGGGGTCGTCCTTGCCCCAGCGACGCAAAAGATTAATGTGACCCTCTAACACCGCAAGGGGAGTGCGCAACTCATGGCTCACATCCGACACAAAACGTTTTTGCCCGTTGATATAATCCTGCGTTTGCGACATCATATCATTGTAAACATCAGCCAACTCCTCAACCTCATCACCCGAGTCAATATCTACTTTTTCAAACTCATCTGAGGGCAAAGTCGTTGTCTTACTCATGGCTGCATGGAGCTTAGCGAGCGGTTTCAGGAAATGATTGGACATGAGATAACCAATGATTGTCGCAAAAACAAGGGCTAAAATTTCAAGCATAATCAAAAGCGTTAGCAATCTATTTCTAACACTGTAAAAATATTTCAACTCGTTAAAAGACTGGAGATACCCCACAATTTGACCTGTTTTTTTTGATTTAATTTCACGTGTAACGATATAGCCCATCTCCCCACCAAACATCATAAGTTTAGGCTTGACTGAGCGTTCATCAGATAAAGGTAAACTCGCCATTTTCGTCGTAAAAATCATATTGCCCGACACATCATAAATTTGAAAAATTCGCCGAAAAATCCCAGGGATACCAATTCCTTCAGCTGATTTTATTTCATTACCATCATTATCATACCAAGGCACAAGGACATTTGGCTCCTTGTAATTCAAATAACGATGAATATTTATTGAGGTCAGTTCTTCAGTCGAATCACTTAGATTATCTGCAACTGTATTGACCACCATAACTAGGTTGTCCTTTTCTTCTTTCAAAAAGAGATAGGCTGACAAGCGATAAGAAATCGTCACAAAAACCGTAAAGACCAAAAAACAAAAAAGCATATTGGCAAACGACCATTTGACCATAATGCTTCGCTTTTTAGGTTTCAGTTTATTAGGAAGGAATTTTTTCATATATCAATTCTAATTTTATTCTACCAAATAAAGGGTACGCAAAAATACTTTAGTTCATCTTTAGAGATGAACTATCACTATGTACACCGAAAAATCGGTGGTAATTCTATGTTTAAGCGTTTGTTTATTTTTAATTTTCTCGTAACATGTAACCAAGACCACGAACAGTTTGAATATAAGAATCCTTACCTTTTTGGTCAAGTTTGTTCCGCAAATAACGAATATAGACATCCACAACGTTTGTTTCAGTCCCTTCTTCGTAACCCCAGACATTTTGGACAAGTTGTTCACGTGTCACAACATCGTTGACATTTTTCATCAAAGTTGTGAGCAAATCGTATTCACGTTTTGTCAAATCAATGACTTCATCGCCACGTTGGACTTGACGATTTTTCTTATTGATAATCAAATCACGGAATGTTGACCCATCACTTTTCTTGCGTTTTTGGACTTCGCGATCTTGACGACGGAAATTAGAACGAAGCCGCGCAAGCAACTCCTCAATCGCGAAAGGTTTCGTCACATAGTCATCAGCACCAATATCAAGACCAGCGACTTTATCCATCACACTATCACGCGCAGTCATGATAATAATTGGTGTTTGTTTTTCATTTCGCAAACGACGAGCGACCTCAAAACCGTCAAGCTCAGGTAACATCAGATCCAAAAGAATCATATCCCAATCTTGTGAAAGCGCCGCTTCAAGACCAGTACGCCCATCATGGCGAACTTCGACAGCGTAACCCTCGTGTTCAAGCTCAAGCGAGACAAAACGCGCCAACTGTTTTTCATCTTCAATGATAAGAATTTTTTTAACCATTTTAGTGCTCCTCTTTTTCTATCAATCTTATTTTTCGTCATACCAAGAATAGTGGAAAATCCCTGGTTTGTCTTTACGTTCGTAAGTATGTGCGCCAAAGTAATCACGTTGCGCTTGAATCAAGTTAGCGGGCAAATTTTCAGCCCGATAGCTATCAAAGTAAGCAATCGCACTTGAAAATGTTGGGACAGGAATCCCCGCTTGAACAGCAAGAGCGACAACCTCACGAACAGATTGCTGATATTTAGCCGTAATCGCAATGAAATACTCGTCCAACAACAAGTTAGCCAAATCCTCATCACGACCGTAAGCATCTGTGATTTTTTGTAAGAAACGCGCCCGAATAATACATCCTGCACGCCAAATAGCAGCAATTTCGCCAAATGGTAAATGCCAGTTGTTATCTTTAGACGCCACACGTAATTGGGCAAATCCTTGGGCATAAGACATGATTTTTGAGAAGTACAAGGCTTGCCGAATTTTCTCAATCAATTCAGCCTTATCGCCATCATAGTTAAAAGCAGCAGGTGCTGGCAAAACTTTACTTGCGGCAACACGTTCTTCTTTGTAAGCTGAAATGAAACGCGCAAACACTGATTCCGTAATCAAAGGCAACGGCACACCTGAATCAAGCGCTGATTGGCTTGTCCATTTGCCAGTTCCTTTGTTGCCTGCTGAATCAAGAATGTAATCAACAATTGGTCCATCTTGTCCTTGGTCATCTTTATGTGTCAAGATGTCAGTCGTGATGTCAATCAGATAGCTATCAAGCTCGCCTTTGTTCCATTCTGTGAAAACTTCTTGCATATCAGTTGCGTTCAAGCCGAGCAATTTTTGCATGAGATCATATGACTCAGCAATCAACTGCATATCCCCGTATTCAATACCATTATGCACCATTTTTACATAATGACCCGCGCCGTCAGGTCCGATATAAGTCACGCAAGGTTTACCGTCCTCAGGTGCTTTAGCAGAAATTTCTTCCAAAACATCTTTGACCAACTCATAAGCTGCTTTTTGACCACCAGGCATGATAGATGGTCCTTCAAGTGCGCCTTTTTCGCCACCAGAAACACCTGTTCCGATAAAGTTAATACCTGAATCAGCAAGCTCGGCGCTCCGACGAATCGTGTCCTTGTAGAAAGTATTGCCACCGTCAATCAAAATATCGCCCTTATCCAAGTACGGCAAAAGATTTTGAATCGTTGCATCAGTGCCAGAACCCGCTTGCACCATGAGCATAATCCGACGCGGTTTTTCAAGTGAGTTGACAAATGATGCAATATCATAACTCGCAATAAAATTTTTATCAGGATGTGCGTTTATCACATCCTCTGTTTTTTCTTTTGAACGATTGAAAATCGCAACTGTGTAGCCACGAGACTCGATATTTAGAGCCAGATTTCGCCCCATCACGGCCATTCCGACCACACCAAAATTAGCTTGTGCCATTAAAAATTCTTCTCCTTCTTACCGTACACAATTGACCCTAAACTCAAGAACGTTTTCATTTTTTAAGGTCAACTGCGTATACTTTAAAAACCGTCAAACTACCTTTCTAGGAAAAGTTGTTTTCCAGTATCATCATTAAGTAATTTTACAATTTTTATACTTTATAATGTTTTTATTATAATACATTTTTAATTAGATTTCAAGTATAAAATACCCCAAAATCTAATATTTTCATTTTTTTATTGATAAATTAGTCAAATAATCCGTCAAGTTTTGAAAATGGCGATTTTTCTGCCCTTTCAGATTCGTCAACTTCAGCTTGCAAACGTGCATAATCTTCTTCTGATAAAACTTGCCACGAACTGCCCGCTGGTAAGACTTCTGAGTGCTTTTCTGCTTCTGTTAAGACACGCAAAGGTATTTCAAGTAAGATATTATCTGCGACTGATTCTGCCAAATCAATCAAATCTTTCTCCAAGATAAAAATCATCTCGCTAGCCAAGTCAGTCTTGTGTCTCTCAAAATAATCTTGTGTTGTGAAACTCTCGGAAACTGTCAATTGTAAAGGCACATCAACAGGTGCTAAACTACGACTTGATGGCATGGTCAAGGTATAATCAGCTGTAAAATTCAGCATATAAATCCCCTTGTCTGCATCCACACGACCATGAACCAAAACGTCAGAAACCGCCAAAATTTCAGGTTCGCGCGACATCAACTCCTTTTCTAAATCAAGTGTCAAGTCAAACTCGACCGTATTTTTCTTGGTTAATTCTTGTAAAGACCACTTCATATTGTATTTCTCCTTGTTAATATTGTATAATAAATAGTAACAATATGGTATAGGAAAAGGTGAAAAATGCCTATTATTTCATTAAAAACAGTTAATTTTATTCGTAGCGGGCAAAAAATTCTCGAAAATATTAACTGGACAGTCGAAAAAAACGAACATTGGGCAATTTTAGGGCTGAATGGTTCGGGAAAATCAAGTCTGCTCAAACTGATTATGGCTGAAAACTGGAAAACTTCTGGCGAAATTACCGTACTTGGCACACGTTTTGGTCTTGACCCCATTCCTGAACTTCGCGCTAAAATTGGCATTGTTGGCTCATTTATCGCTGAGCGTTTTCGACCTGACATTATTGCTGAAAATCTCGTTTTGACTGGGCGCTATAATTCGTCCATGCTCTATCGCGCATTTTCTGAGCAAGATTTAGATGTTGCTCGCGATCTGATGCGCCAAATTGGTGCTGATAAGCTCATTGGACGCATTTATGGTACTTTGTCTCAAGGTGAAAAACAGCTGTTACTGATAGCTCGTAGTTTGATGATTGCGCCTGAAATTTTGATTTTGGATGAGGCGACAAATGGGCTAGATTTATTTGCCAAGGAACGTTTGCTTGACAAACTGCACATGATTACGCAGTTGGCAAATGGTCCGACTTTACTTTATATCACACACCATCCTGATGAAATAACATCTGATTTCCAGAAAACATTACTCCTACGTGACGGAAAAATCATTGATTCTGGCGCAACAAAGACTATTTTGACTGAAAAAACACTAACTGATTTTTATCAAATGCCTGTTGACGTTGAGAGAGTTAATGGGAAATATTTTGTAATTCCCAAAAAATCGGACACCTGATGACAATCACTTGTGAATATGACGACGTAAACATAACAGGACATTTGACCGACTTATCGTTTAGTGAATTTTGTGAGTTTTCTTTATTATTATTTAATTGTTATATTATCATAAAATTCTTTTCTAATAAACCATAAAAAAAGGACTTGAAAATATACTTTTTTGTGGTACAATTTATTTATAACTTCGGTAAAGAGTTAAACGTCAAAAAGAGCTATGTATCTGACTACATAGCTCTTTTTACAGATATTTAAAAGCGTGTGTGTGCGGACAACCTGTCTAGGTCATTTCTTCAATGATGAGAAGCAATACGCCTGCAATGGCGTTTGCCAATACTTCGGTAAAGAATTCAAACATCTTAAACACCTCCTCCCTAGACAAAGAGGTGTCAATAACATAAATAAACTAAATTATACTACAGAGTCATCACAAAGAGCTATGTACGTCAATACATAGCTTTTTGTGGACTTAATTTAAAACTATAACTAAATTTAATAAAACCCTGACGATAAAATCACTTTATTTATTAAACGATTCAGTCAACTGTGGAACAACTTGTTTCTTACGCGAAACAGCGCCCGCAAGAAAGGCGTGATTATTTTTGAGTTCAAAGTCAAATGCTGCCTCGATTTTACCGATATTTTGCCCCAAAGCCAAAATTTCTGAATTGGAATTGACAATATCAGTAATCATGAAAACAAAATCACTGTAACCATTTTCAGCGTTGGCTTTTGTGATAGCCGTCTCGATTTCAGCTTGGCGCGCCAAAACTTCCGCAATATCAACTGTGTTGACTTGCGCCACACGAACATTGTTACCATTTAGCTCGAAAGTTTTGGCATCAATATCAATGAGTTCATCAGCAGTTTTTATCGCCAAATTTGTCCCCGCCTTGAGCATGGCAAGACCATACGTTTCAAGGTCAACACCCGCAAGTTCAGCCAATTCAGTCGCAACAGCAAAATCGCTTTCGTGCGTTGTTGGCGATTTGAGCAGTAAGGTATCCGAAATCAAGCCAGACAGCAACAAACCAGCCGTTGCTTTGGAAATCTCACGCTTTTCCGCCTTAAATTGACGATAAACGATAGATGAGGCTGAACCAACTGGTTCCAAAATCATAAATAAAGGCGATTCCGTCTCAAAATTTGCCACACGATGGTGGTCAATCACACCTAAAATCGTCACATCACGAATATCCGAGATAGACTGTTGAAATTCATTGTGGTCAGTCAAAATGACCGTATCAGCCCCTTCAGTTTTGGCAGATGTAATCACACGCGGTGCTTTAACACCAAAATAATCAAGCGCAAAAGCTGTTTCTTCATTTGGCTCGCCAAGCGCAACTGCTTGGGCGTCCAAACCACGCAAACGTGACAATTCAGCAAAAGCATATGACGACCCAATCGCATCAGTGTCAGGGTTTTGATGACCAAAAACTAAAATTTTAGACATTTTATTTCCTCTTTTAATCTAATTTATTCTCATTGATAATTATATCAAATTTGGGCTTAATAATAAAGACTTACATTTGCTTTCCTTGAAAGGCTTAAAATCATGACAATGCCCTTCAGCGAAGGCAAGACTCACGACACGATGAGTGGTCAAATCAAGCAAAACTTGTGTTTTCACGGTATGTCGGTGTTTTTTTCCTGAATAGTGGTCACGTTGGTTTTTTTGGACGTTGAATTGGACTTTCTGTCACATCAATCGCAAACCAATGATCCTTGTCTTTGACTCCCTCAATATCAAAGCTCCCCTCTTCATGGAGCGTATTTTCTACCCAAGTGATGGTTCTTGAGACACAAGAAAGCGGCACATCAAAATCAAAAGCAATGAGGCGTTGAGTGGGATAATGCCGCCAATACCGTAAAGTGAGCAAAAGTTGATTTTCTAAACTTAGGCAACGTGGTCGCCCACCAGTCAGATGTTCTGCTTGATAAGCTTTGTTCAAAATTTCAAGCATGTGAGTAAATGTCGAGCGCTTCACACCAATAAGTTGTTTGAATAAACTGTCATTAAGTGAGCTAGTTTTTGCATAAATATCTTCCATAACATTAGTTTAACATTTTTTGTACGGTTTGGGAACAAGTCTACTATTACAACCTATTTTAAAACAAAAATTTTAAAATTGCGCGAATTTGTCACTATAACAGCCTGAACGACATCATAAAAAAACACTAATTTCAAATTTTTCATTTGAAATTAGTGTTTTTATTGTGAAACATCATTTAGCACATTAAGCTAAGCCACACTCTCAAACTGCGAGTTATAAAGTCCAGCATAGAAACCGCCCTCAGAAAGCAAGTCCTTATGATTACCGCTCTCAATAATATCGCCGTCTTTCATAACGAGAATGAGGTCAGCATTTTTAATCGTTGACAATCTATGCGCAATAACAAAACTCGTGCGCCCTTCCATGAGTTTATCCATAGCTTTTTGAATCAGCTCCTCAGTCCGCGTATCAACCGAACTTGTCGCCTCGTCCAAAATCAGCATTGGCGCATCTTTCAAAAGCGCCCGCGCAATCGTCAACAACTGCCGTTCGCCGACGGACAATTCCTCAGCATCTTTGATAACTGAATCGTAGCCGTCTGGTAAAGTATTGATGAAATGGTCAACGCCGACAGCCTTAGCCGCAGCAACAACTTGTTCATCTGTGATATTAGATTGGTTGTAAATCAAATTTTCCTTGACTGTTCCCTCAAAGAGCCACGTATCTTGCAGAACCATTGAAAATTGGTCATGCACCGCCTCACGCGTAATCTCCTTGATTGGCGTGCCGTCAATGATAATCTGACCCGAATTGGTATCGTAGAAACGCATGAGTAGATTGACCATGGTTGACTTACCTGCACCGGTCGGACCAACAATCGCGATTTTCTGACCGGGTTTTGCTTTAGCAGAAAAATCATTGATAATTACACGGTCAGCATTGTAACCAAAATGCACGTTTTTAAACTCAACTTCGCCTTTTGGATTGACCAAAGCAGTCGCCTTACCTTTTTCATCCTCAAGCTCATCTTCGGCAAGAAATGAGAAGATACGCTCACTCGCCGCACCAGCTGATTGCATCGACGTCACGGCTTGGGCGATTTGGGTCAATGGTTGCGTGAACAAGCGAATGTAAATCATGAAAGCAACGATAACACCGAACTCAATCTTACCGTCAATTGCAAGCACCGCACCAACGAGACAGACCGCAGCATAGCCAAAGTTCCCGATAAATTGCATGAGAGGCATCATCAAGCCAGACAGAAACTGCGATTTCCAAACAGAATCATACAAACGTTCGTTAATCTCATCAAATTCAACTTGTTTTTCCTTGTCAGCGTTAGAAACCTTGACAATATTATGCCCTGTATACACTTCCTCAACAAAGCCATTGACCTCGCCAAGACCATTTTGTTGGGCGTTAAAGAATTTTTGCGATTTTGTCATGATAACCATCATCAAAACAAAACCGATAACCGTTGTAGCAATGGCAGTCAGACTCATTTGGACGTTGGTTCTAAACATCATGATGATAGAGCCAACAAACAAAGTCAGAGCTGAGACTAAACTCCCGACTGATTGATTGAGCGCTTGTCCAATCGTATCCACATCATTGGTCACGCGCGACAGCGTATCCCCATAGGGATGACTGTCAAAATAACGCAGTGGCAAAACATTGATTTTCGCCGAAATATCCTTGCGCAACTTTTTAGACGTGCGTTGCGTGATTATTGCCATAATCAAACCTTGCAGATAGCTAAGAACCGCAGAACCCGCATAAAACGCAATCAACACCAGACCGATAGACGTGATTTTCTTCAAATCAATATCGCCATGACCAGGCATTCCTTTAGGAATAAAACTAGCTTGTAAGCCCTCCATGATTTTGTTGGTAATCTCAGACAATTTGTCAGGTCCGATAATCGTCAGATATGAGCCACCAGCTGCGGCAATTGCTGCTACAAAAATGCCTGCATACCAAGGTTTAACATATTTAGCCAAGTCAGATAAAGCTTTCTTGACATCTTTTGGCTTTTCGCCACCGCCGCGAGGTCCATGTGGTCCAAATCCACCACCACGAGGTTTTCTAGTTGTCGTATTGTCACTCATTAGGCTAATTCCTCCTTAGAAAGTTGTGAATAGGCAATTTCTTGATAAACGGCATTGTCAGCAAGCAACTCCTTGTGCGTGCCATGACCAACAACCTTGCCTTGATCAAGGACAATGATTTGATCGGCATCAATAATCGTCCCAATCCGTTGTGCGACAATCAGTTTCGTTGTATCAGCCGTTTCCTTTTTAAGCGTATCGCGCAAAACGCGGTCAGTTTTATAGTCAAGCGCCGAGAAACTATCGTCAAAAACGAGAATTTCTGGTTGGCGGGCAATGGCGCGGGCAATAGCAAGACGTTGCTTTTGACCACCAGACAAGTTGAGACCGCCCTGAGAAATCTCTGAGTCCAGTCCTTTTTCTTTAGTTGTCACAAAATCTTCAGCCTGAGCAATGCGAACAGCTGTCATCATTTCTTCATCTGTCAACACGCCATGCGCATTTGTCCCAAACGCCAAATTAGAGCGAATGGTGCCATTAAACATGACAGGTTTTTGTGGAATAAAGCCCATTTTATCATGTAAGGCAGTTTCCGTATACTCCTTGACATCAATGCCGTCAACTAGCACTTGCCCTTTGGTCACATCATAATAACGTGGAATGAGGTTAATCAGCGTTGATTTACCCGAACCAGTCGAGCCGATAAAGGCGACTGTTTGTCCTTTTTCTGCTTTAAATGACACATTTTCAATCACATGCTCAGTAGCATCATTATATTGGAAAGAGACATTTTTAAACTCAACTGTGCCGACTTCTGTGGCAGCTGAGCCGTCTTTTGTCCCATTTTTGATAGAAGAGGCAGTTTCAATCACTTCATTAATCCGACCAGCAGAGACATTGGCACGAGGAAACATGATGAAAATCATCGTCAACATCATAAATGACATCACAACTTGCATACCATACGACGTGAAAACGACCATATCTGAGAAAAGGTTAATCCGTGGCGAGTTGGCTGGCGTACCGACCGCAGCAGCTTTGATAATGTGTGCGCCAATCAGATAAACCGAAACAGACAGACCAGACGATACCATCGACATCATGGGCATCATAAACGCCATAATCCGTTGAATGTACAAGTTCGTTGACGTAATTTCATCGTTGGCTTGTTCAAATTTTTCAGTTTGATAATTTTCAGCATTGTAAGCACGAACAACACGAATGCCTGTCAGATTTTCACGTGTCACGGAGTTGAGCTTATCTGTCAACTTTTGGATAATCTTGAACTTCGGCATGGCAAAAGTCACAACAATACTAATCACAACGAGAATAAACAGTACCGCAACACCCAAAGCTGTCGTCCATTCCCATGATTTATCGGCAATTTTTAAAATTGCCCAAACTGCTGTAATCGGCGCTTTGATAATCAATTGTAGCCCCATTGCCACAAACATTTGAACTTGGGTAATATCATTTGTTGATCGTGTAATCAAACTAGCCGTTGAGAATTTATTAATCTCAGCCATAGAATACTCAGAAACTTGATGATAAACTTCATGGCGCAACGTTCGCGACATACCCGCCGCAACTTTTGCCGCAAAATAGCCTACGATAACCGCCGCAACCAATGAACCCAGCGCGCACAAAACCATCCATTTACCCTCATCAAAGATTTGTGAAACGGTCGTGCCTTTGGTTTGAATCAGTTTTGTTACTTTACTCATATAATCTGGCAATTTCAAGTCTAACCAGACCTGACTCACAATGAAAATCAAGCTGATACCAATGTATCGCCACTCTTTTCCAGAGAGTTTTTTTAGAATTTTAAACATGTTTTACTCCTATTTAAGATATTGAGCTAACGACTTGAGTTATAGAAAAATAGGGAGTCATACGACCCAACATTTTTATAATCTCAAAAAGTCGACACTCAGTTTATATTTTTTTTTATTTTTTGAACGGTGGCAATGAACTGATGAATTTCCTCATCCGACAAATCACCACGCAGCACTTTTTCAAATTCTTGCGTTTTTTTCATCATTTCTTGTTGCATTTTCAGCGCTTTTTCAGTCACAATAATTTTTTTCAATCTCGCATCATGTGGCACTGCCTGACGTGTGATAAGTCCCACACGTTCCATTTTTTTGATGAAATTCGTCGCTGTGGGTCTGCGCATGAAGAACTCTTTTTCTAAATCTTTCTGAAAAACATCCTCATCTTGCCGATCAAGCAAATATTCCGTTACCCAAACTTGCAAGCCTGTCGCTTCATCAGAAATATCGCATTTCTTATCCGTTCTCGACTTATTTCGCGCCAAATAACGTAAAAGTGAAATGTTCAAAGTACGCAACTCAGCACCAATATTGTCCTCTTTCATGGCCGCTCCTTTCTTCTTTTGTTAGTCAAATAACTGTTAGCACGATAACAATTATAACGCTAACTCATTTTCTTGTCAAGAATAAAGTCATGTTTTGTTAGCTAACTAACTATTAGCCTGATAACAATTATAACGCTAACTTATTTTCTTGTCAAGAATAAAGTTGTATTTTGTTAGTCGACTAACTATTAGAATGCGTTATTAATAAATTGTCAACAAAAAATGGCTCTTTGTCAAATCGTGTGGGAAACTCCTTTCCCCTATAAAGCAAGTAACTGATTAGTTGCTTGTTTTTTAATTTGTTAAGGTTTTATTCATGAGTAGGATCCGTTTCTTAAAGTTTTTAAACCTTCTAAATCCATAAGCCACACGTTTAATCTCCTTGATTTTATTATTCATCCCCTCCAAACAGCCGTTTGAATAGTTTAACTCAAGTGCTAACTTAATAGACGCCTTTTTACGCAATAAAAATTGATACTTCTTAACAAATGTTT
>NZ_BLLI01000031.1 GCF_011170085.1 Pseudolactococcus hodotermopsidis
AGATAATTGAGGGATAAGAAAAGCATATCTTCAACTGATAATTTACTGTGACGACCTCGACGGTTATGTTTTTCATGATAAGCGGTCTTAAGAAGACTGCTCATAGATTCAAAGGTTGGACGTTTAAAATGACTATCGCTGAGTTTCGTGAGGGATTCATAGTTCATGACTATAGTATAACAAATTTTTTTATTTTTGGGAGAAGTCTATTATAGCATAAAATTAGGAAGTTTGACCACCTTTACTTATGGCAAGGCACGGGCGTTTCATAAGTTTAATCTAAAACATAATTTTCGGAATCTTTTACGAAGAGTTGTTTTTTAACGGAAAATCCATGAAAAGTCACTTGTTTTTTCAAAAATATTTCAAAATATAATCAATAACTTTCGTATTTCAAAATATTTCTACGAAAATAACTTTTAAAATAGATTAACTAAAAATTAAATCGACAACTTACATGTATATTCCAGAAAAATTAAATTTATGAAACGCCCGTGATGGCAAGGTAGATGGTTTTCAGCTTATTTTTGTCGATTGACATTTTTAATAATCTCAACAATTTCACCACGCCGTGTTTCAATGCTACCGTGTGCTTTTTTCAGATAAACAGCATTTAAAATCGCCCCATAAATCAGCACTTTGGCAATAAAAATAAACCATAACATGAGCGCAAAAATAACAACACTCCCAACAATTTTAAAATCTTGCATTGTTTCTGTCGTTCGACCGATATATTTTCCGAGAATATTACTCAGAAAAACAAGAACAAAAGTTGAGAAAATAGTTCCTGGCATGACGTACTTGAGCTTGCGAATTTTAACATTTGGCATGATAAAATACAACAAAGCAAGTGCCGCAAAAACTGTTATTGCAACGGCAGGTATCGTCATATTATGCAAAGTTGTATAAAGACTGGCATTAAATTTAACACGTTGATAAATCTTAGCCAATACCGTCTGACCAAAAGTTGATAGCATAACGGCAATAAATAGAAAAACAATAATCGCAAAACTTGCCAAAATCGAGAAAAATTGACTGACTAAAAAATCTCTATGATTGCTGACCTCATAGGCTTTATTCATTGCCATTTGCAAGCTCGTCATTGCTTTTGAAAAGGTCCAAAATCCTGCCAAAACCGACACTGAAAGTAAACCTGTGCTTGGCTGCGACAAAACTGCCCTGACAATACTCGCCAAGGTTTCATAAAGTTGCTTGGGCAGATTATCTTTTAGCAAGTCAAGAATTTCTGACGTATTGAGATGTAGAAATGGTAAGATATTTGCCATAATCATAAGCAGCGGAAACAGTGATAAAAGCAAATAATACGCCACTGCAATGCTAGATAAATTCATCTCAGCCGATTTATAAAAAACCATAAAATAATGCAGCCGACTGGAATTTTTAATTCTTGTAAATAGCTTTTTCATAGCCACTTAATAAGTGCCTTCTTCACCTTGACTGGTCAAAATAATAGGCCCTTTTTTAGTCACGACAAACTGGTGTTCATATTGGCAAGAAAGGCTACCATCAAGGGTTGTATAGCCACGTTCATTGCTTGGATGATCAATCTCCCAACCACCAATGTTAATCATCGGCTCAATCGTCAAAACCATGCCCTCACGCAAGCGCAAACCTTTACCTTTTACACCATAATGTGGTACAAGCGGCTCTTCGTGCATAGTTGGTCCCACACCATGACCGACCAAATCGCGAACAACACCGTAGCCAAAACTTTCAGCATAATCTTGAATCGCCGCGCCAATATCGCCCAGACGATTACCAACTTGCGCCTGTGCAATGCCACGATAAAGGCATTCCTTAGTGACAGCCATGAGCTGTTTAACCTCATCTGACACATCGCCAACCGCATACGCCCAACAAGAATCTGCCACACCACCTGTAAATTTCTCAGCGATTGCTTTCATTGCCATACCGTCGTCAAAATTTACCTTGGTCATGTCAATACCACCACCTGTACCAATAACCATATCAACCTTAATCAAATCGCCATTTTTGAGAATATGCCCTTTCCGCGGAAAAGCGTGCGCCACCTCATCATTAAGACAACAACAAGTCGCATAAGGAAAAGGATTGACATTTCCCTCGTCAACACCAATTTGGAGTGGGATTGCATTGCGTTCCTTACAAATTTTTCGGGCATAGCGCTCAATTTCCCACATATCAATGCCTGGTTTAATCATATCACGCAAGCCGATATGAATAGCCGCAAGCACATTTGAAGCATCCTGCATCATCTCGATTTCGCGTTGCGATTTTAATGTAATCATAATTAATTCCTGTTTCTATTTTTGTTAAATTTCTCTTAATCTTTTATTAGTTTATTTCTTGGTATTGATACTTTTAATTCAATTGCATCAAAATCAGCTCAATTTTTCCATATCTCACTCAAGTGCGACTCCCCCATTTACTTAGCAATTTATGGAAAATAGGTCAACTGCTAATTCATTCATAAATCTCCACTTGATTCAGATTAAATATCACCGCGTCATCCGAAACATTGGTCAATCTGACAAAACGGGTCGTGATTGGCGACAAATTCACCGTTTTAAGAAAAGCGTAGCCTTGCCGATTGCGTGTTGTCTCGACTTTTGTAAAAACAATCTCTCGCAACTCAGCAATTTTGACAAATGTTTCACCGTCTGATGACACTTCAACGTCAATCGCCTTTGTTCGTTCAAAATAACCCTCACGATGGTAAAGTTTAAGTTGCGAGATTGCCATCTCGACTTCCAAATCAATTTGCCACCAAGGTTTGTTATCCCACCGACTAGCAAAACCACCGAAACGATATTTATCCGTATCCAAATTACCATCAACTGCACTTTCAGCTTGAGCAAACTGCTCTGTAATAGTGCTAAAAGTCAGACTGCTCGCTACTGGTTTATGGAGAGCTAAATTGGCAAAATCAAGCTGATTATCATAAGTCAAGCCATGCTTAATAGCTAGTTTAGAAAAGCCTAACACATCACGTTTATCATGATACATATTGCGGATAACAGCATTGTAAACACCTTGATTACTACCGTCAAGATGACTTAACATCATACTACGAAAAACTTGTGTCCCTTGAGCAAATTCCCAGCCGTCAGCTTTTAAAAACCAGTTGTATTCCTTGGCATATTTAGTAAAAATACTGGCTTGTGAAACAGCCGGATGCACCAATTGATTGCCTTTCCAAATATTACTATCAAGTAAAGAATAGGCAGGACGATAATCCAAATAATCTGTTTTGATGTTATCAGCCGCGTTGACATCGTATATTTTTAGATTGTGCTTAAGAATCATGTTGCCAAGAAAAATCTCATCTACTGGCCACTGGCTAGGCGTTCCGTCTGAGCGCTGCACCATTTCTTGGCGTTCTTTGAGCAATAATGCTGCCGTTTCACGAGTCGTCCCCCAAAGCCAAACATGCGCTTGAGCCAAATCTCCTGGCAAAACCTCACCTTTCGCCGTCCTAGCGTTCCAATGCTTACGACTCACGTGATAAAACTTACTCGTGACAACCTCTCCACCATGGTCAAAAAAATCAGCCAGCTCAGCAAAAAGGGTCGTGCCACGCACCAACGTGTCGTTTTCAAGGATAATGTAGGCAGGTGCCTGAATTGCTTGCACAAGCGGTTGCATCGCATAATCACCATTGCGCCAAAGCGACTGACCAAGCGGAATATCTGGCAAGTCGAACGCCGACAAATCTGCGGTATGCGAAACTTTTTCAATACCATCAGGTGTTGAAATAATACCGTTTGTCTCGTCCGTCAAAATCACAAGTTCCCAAAGATTGAAATCAAGTACCTCAATCAAACTATCAAAAATTTCCTGAATCGTATCTGACCACATATGTGTCCGAAAGGCAACAATATACTTTTGCGTTTTTCTCATAAATATATTATATCAAATAAAAGCGTTGAATACTTGATTTTCTTGTTTAATTTGGTATAATTTCATTATTATCAAAATATTCGCAAGTCAGCCTAGGATTAATACAAGAATTGAGTTAGCAAAACTAGCTCAATTCTCTGTCTGATTTTCACGGTTATTTGCGTTTATATCAACTTATACATGGAGAAAAACTATGGCTTTAGCAAAAATCGTCTACGCCAGCTATACTGGTAACACTGAAGAAATCGCCAACATCGTGGCGGAAAAACTCGAGAGTCTCGGTCTCGACGTTGACATTGATGAATGCACGACGGTTGATGCCACTGATCTTGAAGATGCAGACCTCACAATCGTTGCAACTTATACCTATGGTGACGGCGAGTTGCCTGATGAAATTGTTGATTTTTACGATGACCTCCAAGATTTGGATCTCTCAGGAAAAATTTATGGTGTTGTTGGTTCTGGCGACACTTTCTATGATGAATTTTGCAAATCTGTTGATGATTTCGATGCTGCATTTGCAAAAACTTCTGCTGAAAAAGGCGCTGAAAATGTCAAAGTTGACTTGGCTGCTGAAGAAGATGACATCGTTAAACTCGAAAACTTTGCCGAAACACTTGTTAAAGCGTTAGGATAAACTAAAAATAATAAGCGCCGATTTCAGCCTTGAAATCGGCGCTTATTTTTAAGTGTCAGTCAACCAAATTGTCAGCCAAGCCAAGTTGCGTAATTCTAAGCGCCTCCATTAAAGCACGTTTTGTAAAGAAACCTGTGCTGACAGCTTCTTGGAAAGGCTTTACAGCATCCAACATTTTTTGATAATCTGCCACTGTCATCTTGTCTAAAATATCGTCAATCTTGTTAAGGTCGTCCAAAACCAGACCAATATTTTTTTCTCGAACAAAATCAGCATGCGCTGAATTTGATGCGACAATAACTGGAATACCTCCAGCCAAATATTGTGACAATTTCAAAGGATTATTGTATTGACCATAGGTGCCATTGCCTTTAAAAAAGGCATTATCCAAATTTTCAGTCGCATAATTGATAACACCAAAACCACCGTCAAACATGTAAGGAATCTCATCATTTGGCAATTCACCATGGAAAATCAGATTTTCTTGATTGAGAACGGCATCAGATAAAGGTTCAGATTTCGGTCCCATGCCACCAATCAGCGCCATTTTAGTCTGCGCCTTGTATTGTGAGAAATCAGACTTATCCAAACGTCCAACAAAGTATAATTTCTTTTGAAAAGACTTGGCACGCAAAGGACCGTCATAACGTGAATCAGACAAATCCCAAGACAAAATCGGTTTTTTCACACCACCTTGCGTTTTGAGACGTTGCGCCATTTTGGGGTTGGCACAAATTACCAAATCAAATTCATTGAGCGCCTTGAGCGACCAATCGCCAGTATAATCACGGTCGCGATCATCATGCAACCAAGATAAAATATCCCAAACTAGCGCAATAATTTTAGCACCTGGTTTACGACGAAGTTTCGCCAAAAAACGCATCTCAAATTTAAGGTCAATCTGCCACATCGGATACTGATAAACAATCGTATCCCCAGGACGAACCGCCGCAAGAATCCCGTCCAGACGCGCATTGAGCGCATCGTTTGACTCTTCCTTACCGTTATATCTGAAATAATTGATATGCGAAAAACCAATTTCCTTGGCCGATTCTGCCGCATCATGGTTAGCAATAAAACCAGATGCCGTTTTTTCTTTGTTTGCCGCGCCATTTAGGCGTGTAATCCAATTTGTCATGGTAATATCTCCTAGATAAGATAGTTTTTAAGAACTAAAATGCAAAAAACAGAAAGCATTTTGTAGGCTTTCTGCTTTTATGAAATGGAGCTGGTGGGAGTCGAACCCACGTCCAAATGCCTTGCTATATCAGCGTCTACAATCATAGGGACTGTCTAAATCTAGCAAACTGACGAGACAATCCTCGAACAAAGTCAGCTTGCGAGTTTCTAAATCTCTGCTTTGACGTCGAAACACCGCCAAATCGTATCCTACTAAATTAGGCCCTCAAATCACCATAGGCGAGCAAAAATCAGGCACGCAGACTGTTGTTTAGGCAGCTACTGCGTAAGTTTGTGTATTTTTAGCAGTTATATTTATCTGCGGCGGTTTATGGTGACGCCTCACCAATCGCAGCTCATACGCGACAACACCTGTCGAATCCAGAACAACCCCGTGTTATTATATAGGAATTTAGCAAGTAATCCCCACAACTTCATTATATCATCAAATCTCAATTTCCACAAGTTTTTTGTCGCCTTCGGCCATGGTAAGCTTGCCATGGCATAGCTCTGTTAATTCTGACTTCAGTTGTGCAACGGTATCACTAGCTACAAAAACAGTGACTAGCACGTCTGACGTAAACTCAGAGTTCGCGATAGCGATACCTGCACGTGTCAGATACCTACTAACCTGATCAAAAAGCCCATAATCTAGGCGCAAATCGACCTGTGTCTGCTCGACAATCGCAACCAGTCCAACCGTGTCAATCGCATGGTTGACACTCCCCGCATACGCCCGAATCAGACCACCAGCGCCAAGTTTGATCCCGCCAAAATAACGTGTCACGACCGCTGCAACGTTAATCAGCTCACGCTTTTTGAGAATTTCAAGCATAGGAATACCCGCTGTGCCAGACGGCTCGCCGTCATCAGACGAGCGCTGAATCTCTTGATTGTCGCCAATCGTAAAGGCGGAAACATTGTGATTGGCCTTGTGATGCTGTTTTTTGACCGCCGCGATAAAGGCACGCGCCTCATCCTCCGTATAAACACGCTTGAGTTGGCAAATAAAGCGTGACTTTTTGATTTCTTCTTCAAATATGACATCTGTTTTTATCGTTTTGTTCATAATTTTATTGTAACATTTTAAACTAAAATACGTATATATAAGTATGGAAACTTTATTTGGTCGTATCCAAACTCGACAAGAATTGGCGCAAAATGGCGCAAAACTCCCCGAAAATGTTGAACAACTCACTGGCATGGTAGTAAATGGCAAACATGCGACTTGTAATCGCTGTGGCACAACTTCTCTACTTGATGAAGTCAAACTAGAAATTCCTGCTTACTTCTGCCCCGAATGCCTTAATCTCGGGCGAGTGCGCTCTGACGAATTTCTCTATCATCTGCCACAGCAGATTTTTCCAGTCTGCACCCCTTTGCTTTGGACAGGCACACTGACCCCTTATCAAGCTGAAATATCAGCCGAACTCGTCCGTGCCGTTGCTGAAAAAACGCAAATTTTGGTGCATGCCGTCACAGGCGCTGGCAAAACAGAGATGATTTACGCTGCTGTTGCCAAAGCGATTTCAGTTGGCGGAGCGGTCGGCATTGCCACACCCAGAACCGATGTTGCACGCGAGCTTTTTACACGTCTATCACATGATTTTTCGGTCAAGATTTCGCTTTTACATGCAGATTCTGAGCCCTATTTTCGCACCCCACTCGTGATTTCGACGACCCACCAACTGCTACGTTTCCGCGAAGCTTTCGACTTGCTGATTATTGACGAGGTGGATGCCTTTCCTTTTGCTGATAATGATGCCCTCTATTTTGCGGCTGAACATGCCCGAAAAATCACGTCCACACTGATTTATCTGACCGCAACTTCGACTGACAAACTTGATAAACTGGTCAAATCTGGCGAGCTGACCAAAGTTGCGCTCTCTCGCCGTTTCCATGGCAATCCACTTGTCGTGCCACAAACATTTTTCAGTGATAGTGAAAAAATCATCTGTCGACATCTCAAAAAACAGCGGAAAACTGGCTTTCCACTGCTCATTTTTGCGCCCGTGATTGCTTTTGGGCAATCGTTCTCAGAACGCTTAACTAGGCACTTTCCTGACGAACAGATAGGCTTTGTTGCCTCAACCACCGAAAATCGAGCTGATATTATTGAAGAGTTCAGACAAGGAAAATTGAGCATTTTGGTCTCCACCACTATTTTAGAACGTGGTGTCACTTTTCCAAAAGTTGACGTTTTTGTCGTCAATGCGCACCACAGACTTTTCACTAAATCCAGTCTGATACAAATCGCTGGTCGCGCAGGTCGAAGTCCAGAGCGTCCAACAGGTCTCGTCTATTTTTTTCACACAGGTTTGACACAAGACATCACGCGCGCGATTGCAGAAATTCGCCAGATGAACAAACTCGGAGGTTTCTCATGACCACTTGCCTACTCTGCCATAACACACTCACACCAACCGTCAAATTCTCTGACATTTTCTTATCTCAAGTCAATCATGAAACGATTTGCCAGACTTGTTTTGCGCAATTTGAACTCATTTCTGACCAACATTGCCAAATTTGCTACAAACCTGAAATTGACGGTGTTTGTTCAGAATGTGCTGAACGCTCTGAACAAACACCCCACCGAGCGATTTTCCACTACAACAATTTTGCCAAAGCCTATTTTCAGACTTACAAATTCAACGGCGATTTTAGATTGCGGTCAGCTTTTGATACAAAGCTTGCGACAACACTCAAAAATCAAATTATCGTGCCGATTCCCGTCTCTGCCGAACGTTTACAAACACGTGGTTTCAATCAGCTCACCGGCTTTCTAAACAGCGCCAAGCTCCCCTATCTTGATATACTAACTAAAAACGAAACAGCACATCAATCTCATAAAACGCGCGCCGAACGCCTGTCGTCTGAGAATCCTTTTACACTTAAAAATGCGTGTCACATACCCGAAAAACTTGTCATTTTCGACGACATCTACACCACAGGCACGACTTTACGACATGCCATTAGCTTATTAAAAAACGCTGGCTGCGCCAACGTCTCCACTTTCTCATTATTTCGTTAGAAAATCAGCGCCCATATTTTTGGCAAAAAGATGAGCAAACCGACAATGACAGCATAGCCAGAAATGAATAAAACTGCCCCCGCCGCCATATCCTTGGCATTTTTCGCCAACATTGAAAAGTGATAATCACTCGCCAAATCAACAACATTTTCAATCGCCGAGTTCATCATTTCAGCAAAAATGACTAAAAATATAGCAAGTAATAAAAACAACCATTCCATTTTTGAAATGCGAAAAACAAGACCACAAATAATTGCCAAAACCGCACTAAAACCATGTTTTCGCATGTTGGGTTCTTCACGAAATGCCGTTGCAATCCCAGTTCGTGCAAATTCAAGCGAGGCGAAAACATTAGGATTTTTCCATTTTTGGGGGGAATTTTTATCTCGTAAGTCCATAAGCTGTCAAAATCTCTTCCTGTAAGGCAAACATCACTTTCTCATCTTCAAGCACCATATGATCATAACCATTGATATGCAAAAAACCATGCACCGCTAAAAAGCCCATTTCACGCGCATAACTATGTCCATAATTATCGGCCTGCTCCTGCGCTTTTTCGATAGAAATGTAGAGTTCGCCAATAAAACTATCAAAATCTGCTAATTCTTCACGCAATGCCTCAGGCATATCAAAGTCATCATCAAAAGCAATTGTTTCTGGTTCGTACTCCAAACTGACCACATCAGTCGGCACATCCTTGCCCCGATAATCGCGATTGATTGCTTGAATCTCATCATTGGTCACATAAGTAACCGCCATTTCCTTATTATCAGGCAAATGGATAAACCCCGCCGCAAAATTCAGCAATTTAACTGTTTCTTGTTGTAGTTCTTCAGATACCTTGCCTGTTTTGTCTGTTATTTCGATATACATGGTTAGCTTTTCCTTTCATCAGCCTCATCATTCTCATAAGCCCGAATAATCTCAGCAACAACAGGATGTCGCACAACATCTTTTGCCGAAAAATAGACAAAAGAAACTTGCTTGATCGTTGCTAATTTGTCCTTGGCATCAATCAAGCCTGATTTCGTCCGACTTGGCAAATCAATCTGACTAACATCGCCGTTGATGACCATTTTCGAGTTAAAGCCAAGCCGTGTCAGAAACATTTTCATCTGCATGGTGGTGGTGTTTTGCGCCTCGTCCAAAATGACAAAAGCATCATCCAAAGTCCGCCCACGCATATAAGCTAGAGGTGCGATTTCTATCGTCCCGCGTTCAAGCATGCGTTCAACTGTTACCTTGCCTAGAACATTGTACAAAGCATCATAAATCGGACGCAGATAAGGGTCGACTTTTTCCTGCAAATCGCCAGGCAGAAAGCCGAGATTTTCGCCAGCCTCGACAGCAGGTCGCGTGACAATAATCCGCTTGACCTGACCGCGCCGAAGCGCCGTTGTCGCAAGAACGACCGCCAGATAAGTCTTGCCCGTCCCCGCAGGACCAATACCAAAAGTAATATCATGATGCAAAATCTCGTCGACGTAAATCTTTTGCCCCAGCGTCTTCACGCGAATCGGCTTGCCGTTGCTATCTTTGGTAATTTCTTCTTCATAAAGCGCGATAAATTTATCAATTTCGCCATTTTGCGCCATGGTTAAAGCAGTCACGACATCGGGTGTATTGACAGACTGCCCCCGAGACACAAGCACCAGTAACGCCTGTAAGGCAAGCCTAGTCAGCTCGTTCTTCTCATCAGAATCGGACACAATCTGTACCACTTCACTCCGAAAATGAATGGTCACACCAATCGCCTCTTCCAAATATTTGAGGTGTTTTTCTTGCGCACCAAAAAGCATAGCGCCATCATCAGGATGATTTAATTTGATTTCAACAGAGTTCAAATAGCCTTATCTTCTTTCTTATTTTCTTCTTTTGCTAATTTCTCACGTTCCAATCGTAATTGACGATTCGGATTGAAACGGTCAAATAATTCTGCAATTTTTTCAGGCGGCCAAGCATCCGCAGAAGCAATAAAATTGCCATCCGCATCACGATTGCCGATGATTTTGAATCCCATTTTATTTACCTTTCAATATTTCAGCCTAATCCACAAATTCAAACTCAAAATTCCCAATCCGAACAATATCGCCGTCCTTGGCACCGCGACCACGCAAATCTTCGTCAATCCCCATACCACGCAGTTGACGGGCAAATTTATTGACTGATTCATCATGATCAAAATTCGTCATGGTAAAGAGTTTTTCAAGTTTCTCACCACTAAGAATCCAAGAGGCATCATCATCACGCGAAATTTCATAATCGCGCGCACCTTCATCAAAGCCATAGTAAGCCTCCTTGTTCTCATCTGCAAAATCGGTCTCATCATAGAGTGGAAACTCAGGCGTTTCGCCTAACAATTCAGCTGTCGCCTCTAGTAAATTTTGCAAACCTTGACGCGAAATGCTTGAAATTGGGAAAACTTGTGGTTTATCTTCAAACTCGTCATAAGTTGCCAACAATTTTTCCTTAAATTCTGCCAAATTTTCTTGCGCATCGGGCATATCCATTTTATTGGCAACAATAATCTGCGGACGCTCCATTAGCCGAAGATTATAGCCCTCAAGCTCGTCATTTATCGCAACATAGTCATCATAAGGGTCGCGACCCTCCATACCACTCATATCAATAACGTGCAAAAGTACGCGTGTCCGCTCAATATGCCGCAAGAACTGCGTGCCAAGTCCAACACCCTGACTTGCCCCCTCAATCAATCCCGGCATATCCGCCACAACAAAACTCTCACCATCCCCAACGCGCACCATACCAATGTTGGGAACAAGCGTTGTGAAATGGTAAGCGCCAATTTTCGGACGCGCATTTGAAATCACACTTAAAAGCGTTGACTTGCCAACCGACGGAAAGCCAACCAAACCGACATCTGCCAACACGCGAAGTTCTAATAAGAGTGTCCGTTCTTCTCCCGGCTCCCCATTTTCAGCGATTTCTGGTGCTGGATTTCTTGCCGTCGCAAAGCGAATATTACCACGTCCGCCACGACCACCATGTGCCACCGTAAAAGTCTGCCTAGGCGCAAGCAAATCAACCAAAACTTTGTCCGTCTCGAACTCCTTGACCGTCGTCCCTTGCGGTACTTTGACAATCAAATCCTCCGATCCACGACCGTGCATGCCTTTATTCATCCCTTTTTCGCCAGGCTTTGCCTTAAAATGACGGTTGTAGCGGAAATCCATGAGCGTGCGTAGCCCCTCGTCCACGATAAAAATGACATCGCCACCACGACCACCGTCGCCACCCGCAGGACCTCCGTCTGGCACATATTTTTCCCGACGGAAAGAAACAGCACCGTCGCCACCCTTGCCCGCTTTCACTTCAATTCGCGCTGTATCTAAAAACATTGACATGTTGTCACCTTGATTTTCTTTATAGTTGTTTCCATTATACCAAAAAACGCGAGCTATTGCTCACGCTTTGTCAAATCTTTCTCAGTTCTCAGTATCAAGTAGGTATTTGCCGACAAGTGCAGCAATGAGACCTCCCACCAATGGCGCTAGGATGAAAAGCCAAAGTTGGTCAACTGGCGCACCACCGCTCAAAAGAGCAGGCGCAATACTCCGAGCTGGATTGACAGAAGTACCAGTCAATGGAATTCCCACCAAGTGTACCATTGTCAACGTCAAACCAATAACAAGTCCTGCCAATTTAGCATTGCCTTTGGTATTTGATGTCACAGTAACAATCACAAGCACAAAGATAAAAGTCAGAATTGCTTCAACAAGAAAACCAGTTCCCGTTGAAATGCCATTTAAAGCATTAGCACCGAGACCCTCTGCACCCTTATCTGTCGCAATCGTTTTAAGCGCAAATGACCCGAGGAAAGCGCCAATAATTTGTGCCAAAACATACCAAACAAATTCAATCGCTGATAAACGTTTGTTGATAAACATCGCAAACGACACTGCTGGATTGAGATGCGCACCCGAAACTGTCCCGATAGAGTAAGCGGCTGCAACAATCGTCAAGCCAAATGCCAAAGCAATACCGAGATGACCGATTTGCTCACCCGCAATGACAGCCGAACTTGTCCCGATAAAAACCAGAACGAAAGTTCCGATAACTTCAGCCAAAGCTTTTTTAAAATTTTCCATAAAATAAATCCTCCCTTTAAATAACTTTATAATGTTTTTTGAGAAATCTTCTCACACTCACTATAAGTATTTTTATTAAGTTAAAAAACAATTATAACATAAATCATGAAAATTTTCAAGAAATATACAGAAAAAAATTTATTTTATAAAAAAGACGTCTCCTCTTCCTAAGAAAACACCTTTTACAGTTATTTCAACATCAGATGTATTCAGCAATCAAAAGCCGATTGCCGCAATTTCTCCAACCGTTTCTCACGCTTTCGTGTCAAATCACGCGCCGCACCTCTTGGCACAATTTCTTCATAAGTAACCTTACTTTCAGCTTTTTTTCCGTCAAAATGTGTCAAATAATCAATGACTTCTCGCACAATCGCCGTAGGCGTTGATGCGCCCGCAGTTACAGCAACATTGTCAACATGCTCAAACCATTCAGGTTGAATTTCTGAAACATCTGCCACGCGATAGGCTAAAACGCCTGCTTGCTCACGCGAAACTTCTGCCAGTCGATTAGTATTGTTGGAACGCGGATCACCGACAACAATCGTCAAATCACAGCCCACAGCCTGCTCCGCCACGGCGCGCTGGCGTTCATTTGTCGCTTGACAGATGTCACTATGTGCAACGACTTGTGGAAATTTTGCCTTAACAGCACGCATAATATCTGCAACATCCCACATACTCATGGTCGTTTGATTGGTCATGAAAATCTTCCCCGTCAGATTGAGGCTGGCCACGTCCGCAACAGTCGATAGAAGATGAATTTTCTGCGGCTTGATACCGAGTACACCTTCGGGTTCTGGATGACCTTTTTTGCCAATATAAAGAATCTCATAGTCAGCCGCCAGACGTTTTTTTATGATTTCATGCGTAATCAGAACGTCTGGACAAGATGCGTCAACCACCGTCAACCCTTTTTCAGCGGCTCGCGCCCTCACGGCATCAGAAATACCATGCGCTGTAAAAATCACAGTCCCATGGTCAATCTCCTCCAAAATCGCCAGCCGATTCTCACCGTCAATCGTTTGCACACCAATTTTCTCAAAACTCTCGGTCACGTGATGATTATGCACAATCATGCCCAAAATGTAAATCGGGCGCGGCAAATCTGGACTTTTGGCAACATTTTTAGCGATAACCATCGCATCAATAACGCCGTAACAATAGCCCATAGGCGTGATATGTTTGATCTTCATAAAATTTTTTAATACCCGAGTTCATTTTTTGATATTACCGCCTTTAATTTATAGCGCTATACTTATATTATAGCTCAATTACTTAACTTTTTGGAGGACACTTGCATGTCAAAAATTTACGAAAATATTACAGAACTTATCGGTGCGACACCGATCGTTAAATTGCGTAACGTCGATGCTGATTCGGCGGACGTTTATGTCAAGCTTGAGGCTTTCAATCCTGGCGGTTCTGTCAAAGATCGTATCGCGCTCAATATGATTCGTGCTGCTGAGGCTGACGGCTCACTCAAACCTGGTGGGACAATCGTTGAGCCGACTTCTGGTAATACGGGTATTGGTCTTGCATTCGTCGGCGCTGCGCTTGGTTATAAAGTCGTTATCGTCTTACCTGAGACTTTCTCAATTGAGCGTCGTCGTCTGATTCAAGCCTATGGTGCAGAACTCGTCCTCACACCTGCTGCTGGTGGCATGGGCGCTGCCATTGCCAAAGCCAAAGAATTAGCAGAAGAAAATGGCTACTTCTTACCATTACAATTTGAAAATCCCGCTAATCCACGCATTCACGAAGAAACCACTGGTCCTGAAATTCTCGCAACATTCGGCGAAAATGGTCTTGATGCTTTCGTTGCTGGTGCAGGTACTGGTGGCACAATTTCTGGTGTGTCACACGTCCTCAAAAAAGCTAATCCAAATATTGACATCGTTGTTGTTGAGGCTGACGAGTCAGCTGTTTTGTCTGGCGAAAAAGCTGGCCCTCACAAAATCCAAGGCATTTCCGCTGGTTTCGTACCTGGTACACTTGATACCAAGGCCTATGATGAAATCGTGCGGGTTTCTTCTGACAACGCTATCGCAACTGGTCGTGCTATCGGAGGGCAAGAAGGTTTCTTGCTCGGCGTTTCAGGTGGTGCTGCCGTTTATGCTGCCAAACAAGTCGCTAAAAAACTCGGCAAAGGTAAAAAAGTTTTAGCGCTTGCACCTGACAATGGCGAACGTTATCTCTCAACTTTCCTCTATGATTTTGGTGAATAAGGAACTTGCCACTTTTTATAAGAACAGAAAAATCGTCTCATTTGGCGGCTTTTTTGTTGTTTATAGACTATACTCAGTTCGCTATAAAATCAAAACACTTTCGACTAGATTCGTCACTTCGTCGTTTGACTGAGAGCAAGTCTGTTGCCCATATCGGTCACTGGAAAACAGTGCTTTCAACTATCTAAGCGCTTTACCACTTAGCCGTTGGCTAGATATGAAAGAATTTAAAAATCTAATAATAGAATTTTTCTATGACCAACTCCACCATCTTAAACTTTTTCTTGGTTTATTAGTTGGGACGTTGACATTAGGTAGCTTATCCACGTTTGTCCCCTTGCCATTTAAGTGGTTTACCTTTCAGGAATTTAGCCAATCCGGTTTTCTAATAATTAGTGTGATATTTTTAATCTATATTACTGCCATCGAACTCACTATCTCTTGTTGGCAAATGAAAAAATATCGCTTGCTCCCAATTTCATCTGCCAAACTTTATGCTGCATTCCTAGTCTGCAATACATTAGTTATGAGCGCTTCTATCCTGTCACTATCGTTGCTTACCTACGCTAGTCTACTCAATTTTCCCAAGCTTAGAGAAACACTCTTTCAAAACCCAACAAACGCGACATTCCTAACTTTCTACTTTGTTTTCTTTGTCTTATTCCTTCTTTGGACACTTCCTCACGCTCATCATCTACTGGATTACTTCCTACCTACCAACTTCTGCGCAACTCCCCACACAAGTTCTACTGAGCCTTGGCATGTTCTATATGCTTGCTTATATCAATACTTTTTTCAACACCTATACAGGGTTTAATACAATTTTGGTTAATGGACTTGAAACTTCAGAATCTACGACTAATGTTCTGCTTAACTTACCACCTTTTCAAGGTAATGCAGTTATCATCATTTATCTGACAATTGCAGCCATTCTCTCAATTGTCATCATTGACAAATTTATCGAAACAGGCGACAAACAAGTTTTAGTTGGCAAAGCAGAATAAAACAAAGAACGTTAATTATAAAAAATACGTCAATTTAGAAAGGTCATTTTTCGTTTTACCAGATTTACTATAAGGCAAGCAAGTGGTGCAATCGTTGTTATTATTACCAACACCACAATTTCTCATTTATTTTATATTTTATGAGAAAAATAATATAACAAAAAGACCACCGCAATTTGATAGTCTTTTTGTTATATTATTTGACAGTTGCATAGAGTTCATTGACCTTATCCCAGTTCACAAGTTCAAAGAAAGCTGCAATATAATCGGGACGAACATTGTGATATTTGAGATAGTAAGCATGTTCCCAAACGTCCAGTCCAAGAATAGGTGTTTCGCCATGTGAGATTGGATTGTCTTGATTAGCTGTTGATGTCACTTTTAGCTCGCCATTTTCAGTCACAACCAACCATGCCCAACCGCTACCAAAACGACCTGTGGCAGCAGTTTTAAATGCTTCTTTGAAAGCGTCGAAACTGCCAAAAGTTGCTGTAATCGCCTCAGCAACAGCACCAGTCGGCTCACCACCTGCATTTGGCGCAAGAATTTCCCAGAAAAAGCTATGGTTGATATGACCGCCACCGTTGTTTTGCACAGCTACACGAATGTCGTCAGGCACAGTCGCCAAATTTTTAACTAGCTCAAGCGCCGATTTCTCAGCCAAGTCAGGGTGTTTATCAATAGCAGCGTTCAGGTTCGCCACATAAGTCGCATGATGCTTGTCGTGATGGAGTTTCATCGTCGCTTCGTCGAAAAATGGTTCAAGCGCATCGTAGGCGTATGGGAGTTCAGGTAAAGTGTAAGTCATGATAAAGCCTCCTTAAATGTTAGTCGTTAAATTATTTGTTTACAACTTCATTTTAGCGTAAAATGCTGTATTTACCTAATAATCTGCTTATAAAAATTTGTTTTGATTAGCTGAATAGCTCATCCAACTTCTCAAACAAGAGCTGATTTTCTTTTGCTTTGCCAATCGTAATGCGTAACCAATTTGGATAGCCGTATTCTGCACCTCCTCGGACTAAAATTCCTTTGTTTTTGAGGCTATTAACAAGTTCTGCAACATCGTAACCAAAATCAACGAAGATAAAATTCGCTTGTGATTTAATATAGTTTAAGCTGCGTTTGTCAAGTTCTTGGTAGAAATAATCGCGTTGTTTCTCATTTAGTTTAGCAATTTTGGTAATATTTTCCTTATCTGCCAAACTTGCGGTAGCGGCTTGTACACTCAATCGATTCATATTTGGTGGGACTTTCAAGCCAAATAATTGATTGATAATTTCTTGATTTGAAATGCCATATCCCACACGAAGCGAAGCCAAACCATGAATTTTTGAAAAGGTTCTCAGTAAAATAAGATTCTCATGATTTTTTATAAGGGCAATACTATCTGCAACTTCAACCGTCATGTACTCAATATAAGCCTCATCAAGTACGACCAATATATCATCAGGTACCTTATCTAAAAACGCTGAAATTTCAGCATGTGATAAGTAAGTTCCAGTCGGGTTATTTGGATTGCATAGCCAAATAATATCCGTTTCAGCTGTTATCGTAGCCAAAATACCCGCAAGGTCAAAGCCATGACTTGCTGTCAAGGGTAATTCAATCAGCTTGCCACCATTGATCGAAGTCGCAACACGATACCAATCAAAAGTTGGCACACAAGTAATGGCAGTGTGTCCCGCATTTTGATAGACACTTGCAATCAGACTAATCAACTCGAACGAACCGTTAGTAATAATGATTTGGTCAGTTTCAACACCAAAAGAATCAGCGATTTTCCCACGCAAAGGTTGCGCCGCAACATCCGTATATTGCGATATATTTGGCATTTCATCAATAATCGCTTGTTTGACTTGAGTTGACGGGCCATAATTATTTTCATTGCGATCAAGTTGTGTGACTTTTTGTGTCCCAGCAAGTGGTGGGAGTTCGCGTTTGACGTATTTGGTTTCATAGGCTGACAATGCTTGTTTTATTTTTATCATATAGTCTCCAGTAGAACGGCAAAAAGTAGCTAGTCAAAGCTACTTACATACCAATTATTTTGTGCTAGGATCAACAGCATAATCGCCGTCAAAATATTCTTGGCTTAATTTTTCGATAGCACCATCATCATAAAGTGCCTGAATACGCTTGTTGACAAAATCGCGCGTTTTTTCGCCAGCTGGTGTTTTCGGGAAAATGTAGAATGAAAAGGCTGAACGTTCCTTGACTTCCTCAGCAGGAATCTCGATAACTTTCAGTTTCAAACCGTGCGCTTTGACTTGTGCATTGGCAATGATAGCGCTCTCCAGTTTAAAGTCAATTTTACCAGACTCAACATCGCCAAACTGTTGAATTTGGTCTAATTCAGTATAGTTGAGTTTAACTGGATTTTTCTCATGCGTTTTATTGTACTGCTCGATAATCACGGTATAGCTGACCGCCGCTTCGCCCTCAGTTGTTTTGCCAGCAATGTCCGCAAAACTCTTGATGTCGGAATCTTCTGGTACGATTAAAGCCAAAGGATTTCTGTAAATTGGGTCTGAGAAGTAATATTTTTCTTCACGATCAGCCGTTTTAGCAAAAGCATTTGCTCCGATTTGATAACGATCAGCATCCAAACCTGAAAGAACCGTCGCAAATTCTGTTTTCTCAAATTTAACTTCGTAATCATCGTTATCTTTGTAGATGTCTTTCAACAAGTCAATGTCAAAGCCTTTTAACTCACCGTCTTTATCATCAACATAAGTATAAGGTTTAGGATAAGCCCCCGTTCCGACAACAACCGTTTCTTTTTTCTTGTCACCGTCAGCTTTATTACTACTGTCTTTGCCACAAGCAGTCACAACCAAGGCAAGGGTTGCAAGTGTTAAAACACCTAAAGTTAATTTCTTAAATTTTTTCATATTCTTCTTCCTTTATTTGAACTTCAAGCAAACTTTCTAGGAAAGGTTGCACCTGCGGTTACTCGGCGCATCGCTTTTCAGCATCATGTTTTTTTATTTTCTTAAGGCTTCAATCCGGCGACTTGTTGAGATGATTGCTCGGGTCAAGACTTCCTTGTCTTGGGTCAATGGTAATTCAGCATAAATCTCACCGAATTGCTCAATGATGAGCGCTGATAAGTCTGCCGCCTTTTCATCATTGAACCCAAAATCTGCCAAACTGAACGCATTGTCAAACGTTGTAAAAAGTTTGAGCTTTTCATCTGTCAACTTGCCTTGTACTTCATCTTGCAAGAGTAAACCAAAGCCGACGAGTTCGCCATGCAAAAGCACGTGTGTCTCTGGAAAATGTGTCGCCGCATTGTAAAATGGATGACCCAGCCCCTGATACAAGCGCCCTGTTTGGAAACTGCCAGTCAAACCTGCCAGATAGATAATCGCATCTAGCACCAAGCGAGCAGCTTCACCATAAACGCCATTTTCCGCCTCATTCAATGCCGTTTGCGTAAAATTGACCAAGTTATCAAACGCCAACTGTGACAAATCAACCATGATTTGGAAAGTCGTATCCGCTTTTTCAAGTGCCAAATATGGCGAAATTTCATAGAGTTTGGCAAGCGTGTCAATCGCTCCAGCATAAACATAGCGATTCGGTGCAGAAAAGATGAGTTCTGGGTCAACGAGAATCACGCGCGGTCCAATTTTGTGAAAAAAAGGCTGAACGAAAGCACCATTTTCATCATACAAAATCGCGACCGCCGCCCACGCCGCACAAGTCGCCGCAATCGTCGGAATTGTTATCAGCTCGACCTCAGCAAGCGCACTCGCTGATTTGGCTTGGTCAATGGCACGACCACCACCAACCCCAATAACCAAATCATAGTCTTCTGATTTGATTTTTTCGGCATAACTTTCTGCCCTTTCGAGTGTTGGAAAACCTGTCAAAACTTCAAAAGTTGCATAGATTTTGTGTTTGGCTAAACTCGCCGCAATCGTTTCTTTGGTTTTAGCAAGTGCTGTCACACCACCAAATATCAGCGCTTTCTTAGCACCGAGCTGCCTAGCATAGACACCCACTTCCTTTATAATGCCAAGCTTATTTTCATAGGTTTTAGGTACTGTAAATGTTGTCACGACATCCCCTTTTTCAATTTATTGACGTATAATATATTATCACATATCGTGTAACATGCGATAATTCATATTTTTTATGCCGACATTTTAAAAATTTAATGGCAACTTATTTATCCCAAATGCTCATATCTGGTCCTAACGCTAACAAGTTACGTGGATTTTCAGCATGATTGCCCAGAGAATAGCCCATTTTGATAGACTGAAAGTTTGTCGTTTCGCGAAATGCAGGGATACGGTACAAGTCTTTCGCATAGCGCCAAAGATTTGGAAAATCTATCAAACGATTGCGATTGGTACGAAAAATCGAGTAATACGCCACATCAAAGCGCGCCAAAGTCACATAAAGACGGAGGTCACTGTCTGTCAAGTTGTCGCCAAACAAGAATCGGCGATTAGCTAGACGTTCCTCGAGCTGGTCAAGACGATTGAAAAGCAGATGATAATTTTTCTCATAAGCCTCTTGCGACTTGGCAAATCCTGCCTTGTAAACAGCATTGTTGACTTCATGGAACAAAATATCGTTCAAGTCGTCAATCTCAGCACGCAAGTTTTCAGGATAAAGTTCAGGCGCCTCAGCTGCGATAAAAGCAGTGAAATTTGTCTCAATCTGCGTTGTCAGATTGTGATAATCATTACTAATAACTTTCTTTGTTTTTAAATCAACAATCGTTGGAATCGTCGCTCGACCAGTATAGTTGGGGTCAGTCTGCTCATAAATCTCAGCCAAGTACTCAATGCCAAGCACAGGATCACGATTGCCCTCATCAAGCGAAAAGCGCCAACCTTTTTCCGTGCGTACAGGATAAACCTTACCCTCACTAATAACATCTTCCAAACCCAGCAATCGACGCAAAATCGCAATTCTGTGACTCCAAGGGCAAATCTCCCCCCAAATCAAGCGATAACGACCAACTTCAGCTGGAAATGCCTCGCCACCTAAAACACCTGTAAAATAATTCTTTTGACGGTTAAAACTACCGTCTTTTGTTATCTCGTTTTTATCTTCGCTAAATGCAACTGCCATAGCAACCTCCCCAAATTAGTCTAAAACTATTTTCTCATAAAAATTATTTTCTTATTTTTTATAAATTAAAACTCCGCCATTGTTATTTTCTATGGCGGGGTTATTAGACAATACAAAACAAAAAAGCCAGCTAATCAATCAGCTGACCTTCATTTTTAAATTCCCTTTTCTTGCGCCATTCTCATCATTTATCAATAAATCCCTCATCCACAAACCACTGTTTTTCATCAGGCAAAAATCGGATGAAACCTGTCTTAAGATTTGAGAAACCTAGCTGCTCATAGTAGCTGAACGTTTTAGGATGTGTATATAAAGTCACGATTTGTCCGTCAAGTTGCACTAATAAATTTTGGATAATTGCCTTGCCAAGCCCTTTTCCCTGTTGGGTTGGCGAGACAGCAATATTATAGATATTTCCTTGCAAAACACCGTCAGATAGCGCCCGACCACACGCAACCAATTGCCCTTTTTCATCAAAAGCAAAAACTTTATACAGACTATTTTTGAACGATTTTTCGACAAGCTCCGTGCTAAGACTAGAAATTTCAACCTCCCGCATAAGCGCTGCAACAGCCGCATAATCAACATGTTCATCTGTTATTTCATAAGTGATTGTCATCAGTTTATTCCTTTCTTATCTCTGTAAAAAAGCATCTGGTTTTTTACACTCAAACGTTATTTATATTCATTCGCTGCTGGCACAAAATCAGCCCCATAAAATTCTTCCGATAATTTTTTTAATGTGCCGTCCTCTGCAAGTTTTTTGATTTCCTGATCAATCGCCTTTTGTAACGCAACACTTTGATCGTCAATAATGAAATATTCAAAAGTCGCAAAAGTTGGATAATCTGTCAAATCTGGGACATTACTTGCAACTGTGAGCTTATGTTCCTTGGCAAGATTCCCTGCTGCCGAAGCACTGGCAAAAAGAAAGTCAATCTGTCCTGCCTCAACGGCTGCCAAACGATCAGCGAGTGGACGTTCAGAATACTTGACATCAATTTTCTTGTCAGGATTGGCTTTATTCCAAGCCTCAAAAATCGCACCATAATTAGTACCAGTTGGAATTTCAGTTGTTTTACCAACCAAATCGCCGATTGATTTAAAATTATTTTTCGTACTTGAGAAAATCGCATTGACATTTTGTGAAATCGGATAAGTAAAGAGATATTTTTCCTCACGCTCAGGCGTTTTACCAAAATTATCCGCACCAATTTTTGCACGACCCGCATCAATATCCGTTAAAATCGACTGTGCTTCAACAACCTTATAGTCAAATTCATAACCAACCAAGGCTTTATCAATCGCCTTCAACACCTCAATATCAAACCCCGTCAAAGTATCGCCATCCTTGTAGGTATAAGGTTTTGAGTCAGCAGTCTGTGCTACTGTCACTTTTGTGACTTTTTCTTCAGCAGTTTTCGTGTCTGAATTTTTATCACTACTGCAAGCCGTCAAAAGTGCAACACTTAGGAAGCCAAGACTCGCAAGTCCTAAAATCTTTTTCAATCTCATATTTTAAATGCCTCTTTTTCATCAATTATCCTCAATTTTAGCACAGTCAACTCAAATCTGACTTTTAAAAATCTTATGACGGCATTCTGAAAATAAAAACAGAAAGACTACCATTGTTTTATTTTATAAATCATGAAAAGCCTGATAGAGTTCCTGACGGACTAAACCGCGGTCTTTTGCTACTTTTTTGATAGCAACATTTGGCTTTTCACCCATTGCAATCAAAGCCGTGACTGCTGCCAAATCAGTCAAATCAGATAAGTCATCAGCTTTCACTTCATCCGACCCCGCAACAATCAGCAAACATTCGCCTTTAATCGGATTTTCCTGAATTGATGAAATAACCTCAGAAATCGTCCCGCGACGGTATTCTTCATAAATCTTGGTCAATTCACGAACAAATGTCAGCTGACGATTGCCATAAACAGCAAGTAGATTTTCCAAAGTTGCCACTACACGATGGGGCGACTCGTAAAAAATCTGACTTTCAGGATAATCGCGTTTTTCAGTCAAGAAAGCCACTTGCTCCGACTTTTTCCGCGGCAAAAAACCATAGAAAATGTGAGGCTGAGGCGCAATTCCTGAGGCAATCAGTGCTGTAATCCCCGCACTCGCACCAGGCAATGCCACCACATCAATGTTTTCAGCAATACAAGCCTTGACCAAATCGTGTCCAGGGTCAGAAATTGACGGCAAACCAGCATCTGATACCTGCGCAATGTTTTTTCCCGATTGCAAAAGTTCTAACATTTTTGGAATTTTCAGCCAACTATTATGTTCATGAAAACTTTCTTGCGGGGTTGAAATTTCAAAATGATTCCGTAATTTCTGCGTGTTGCGCGTATCTTCGGCAGCAATCAAATCAACTTCTAATAAAATTTTAACCGCACGAAAAGTCATATCGTCCAAATTACCAATCGGCGTTGGCACTAAAAACAAAGTTCCCGCTGTTTTTGCACCTTTGAAACTCTGCTGAAAATTCATCATCGGTACAAAACCCCGTCACAAAATTGGCAAGTTTCGCCCGCCTCCAAGCGCTGACCGTAAAAATCATGACAAACATGAAAACCGTCCTCATAGATTTTCAATAAATTTGACATTGGAACTTTTTTGCTTGATTTTTCATTTTTATTTTCTGTCACATGCTCAGAAACTTCTGATAAACGGTCGCGCAAACGCGCATTTTCCAAGTTCAGTCTAGTATTCTCCGCCATTATTTTTTGGTAATTACTTTTAATATCGTTGACTTGTGTCAATGTCGCAACTAATTGCTCTTCGAGTACAGACAAATTATCAAAAAACGGCATTTTTTCAGTCATTATGACACCTCGATTTCTGAAAGTTGATAATCACGAATGGCATTCTCACGGCGAACCTTGACCGTATTTGACAAAATGTTCATGCCAATCACGCGCGCCTGACCGTCTGCTGTCATCACATTATCGCCAAAATCAGGAAAATTTTTACGAGCTTGACGGTAAAACTCATCCTCATAAGTCAAACAACACATGAGCCGACCACACAAGCCATTGAGCTTGGCTTGATTGAGCGATAGCGCTTGATTTTTCGCCATTTTGATACTAACATTTGGAAATTCGCCCATAAATTCGGCACAACAAAGCGGCCGACCACAGGGACCAAGACCACCGAAAATTTTGGCAACATCACGTGAACCGATTTGGCGCAACTCAATTCGTGTCTTAAAAGTTCCCGCCAAATCCTTTAATAGCGCACGAAAATCAACACGATGTTCCGCCGTAAAACTGATATATAACCGTTTATAATCAAGCGTATACTTAACCTCAATGACTTTCATCTCAAGTTCATGCGATTTGACCAACTTTTTGACAGTCATTTTTGCTTCATCCGAATCACGCGCCGTCTTTTCAGCCAATTCATAATCTAGCAGATTAGCGCTCGCCACAACGTAGCCGTCCGTCTCCATTTCTAACGCCACTGTCAGCTCACGCACAATCTCGCCCATCATCTTGCCCTTGTTAGTCTTGATAATAACAGTCTCAGCAACAGCATAACTGCTATTACTTGTGACAAATATATTTTCTTCGCTATGTGCGAATTTTATTTCATAATTCATGTTTTTTCCTTATTTTTATAAGACGATTTTTTCCAAACTTGCTTGAAAATTGACGTTTGAGCGCCAGTAACGTTGCGCTGTAAAAACTTTTTGCGCCAAATTTGCTTGACGTTTTTTGACAAATAAAATCGCAAGAATTTTGAATGCTAGTGCCTGTACATATTTATCCTTGAAAAGCGCTGATAGCGACATGACTTGTAAGAAAGCTTCGTCTGCATTTATTTCAAGTGTTTTAGCAAATTTTTCTAGCTGTTTGATACTTTCCAAAAAAGAATGGTCTTCAGATAATGTTTTAGCCTCGTCAAGCGAACTAACGATTTCTGAAATAAGCCGTGCATCTGTTTTCAGCACGCCATTTTCCGCCAAAAAATTTTGAATAATGGTTGTTTGATGTGGAAAAGTGATGATTTGTGAACGCGATTTTATCGTCTCCAAAACCATATTTTCGGACGCTGTCAAAAGAAAAATGTAGATTTCCGATTCAGGTTCTTCAATTGATTTTAAAAGCGCATTTGCTGCGTTGACGTGCATTTTTTCAGCACCGTCAATAATCACGACTTGCCGATTTCCCTCAAAACCAGACTGTGAAAATGTTAGCAATAAATCGCGTATTTGCGCTGTTTTTATCGTCTGTCCATCAGGTTTCACGAGATGCAAGTCAGTAAAATCGTTGTCTATAACCAACCGACATTCCCGACAACTCCCACAAGGCAAACCGCTTTGCAAATTGCTACAAAAACGCGACTGTGCCAACCACAAAGCCATCTCCATAGCACCAAAATTACCCGAAAATAAGAAAGCATGGTGCAGTCTATCACTTGCCAATACATGGGAAAATCGAGCATAAAGCTCAGGTTGTAAGGCTGAAATGTTCATCAAAAAATCTCCGGAAATTTATTATGAATCGCATCCAAAGTATCTTGTGCTACCGCTTCAACATCTTTTGAGGCATCAATCGGAACGATACGCTCAGGATTGGCGCAAGCAATGGTCTTATAACCCTTGCGCACTTTTTCGTGCATTTCTTGCGCCTCCAAATCCAAACGATTTATCTCGCGTTCGCCCGCCATCACGCGCGCAAGCCCAATCTCCGCCGCCACATCAAGATAAAGGGTCAAATCAGGCAACAAACCGTCCGTTGCAAAGGTGTTAATCATCTCAACATCCAAAACATCAATTCCTCGCCCATAACCTTGATATGCCACCGAAGAATCAATAAAACGGTCGATAATCACGACTTTTCCCGCAGCCAAAGCTGGGCGAACTTTCTCATTAAGATGTTGTCTACGCGCCGCCGCAAAAAGCAACAGCTCAGTTTTGCCGTCAATCGCCGTATTTTCGGGCGCAAGGATAATCTCGCGAATGCTTTCAGCAATCCGAATACCACCAGGTTCACGCGTCGTCAAAATTTCTACGCCATTTTCTACGCCATTTTTTTGTAATTCTGGTAAAATTTTCTCTAAAATCGTTGTTTTTCCAGCACCTTCAGGTCCCTCTAACGTGATTAAAATTCCTTTGAACTTCTTTTTAGTCATTCTTAAATTATATCATTTTTTGGTCTTAAATCATATATTATTTTTTAGCTAAAATTTGTATCATTCGAAAGTGATAATGTCCTAAGTAGGTCGAAACATAAAATGTCCCAAATGTTAAACTAATACTTATGAAAAGGATATTACTCACTGTGAATGAATTGAAAAAGTATCGTGTTATCAAGTTA
>NZ_BLLI01000032.1 GCF_011170085.1 Pseudolactococcus hodotermopsidis
GCTCAAGAATGTTACTAACACATGAAATTTACTCAAAAGAATTTGATCAACCCAAAGAAGGCAAAAAAGAAAAACGCAAGTATATTCCCCAACAGTCACACCCGTGGAAACTTGCATCTTTCGAAAAATATCTCAGAAGGATCGGTAAGACGCTTCTGGAATATCAAGCTGAAAATTCAGCCTAAATCATAACTCAATCATATCAAAAATGGAATCTAAAAGCAAATTTTGCTTTAGAAAAACGTAACTCATGTTTAGACTTTTTGGGGGACATTTTCAATTTCGCTTGACACGACTTTTTTTGCTTTTTTTTGCTTTTTCGTAACTTTTTACTTAGTTTAAAGGTGTTATATATATAAAACAAAATATTTAATTTATGGAGAAATAAGATGGACAAAATTGAAGTTATTTTGGTCAATATTAAACCGATTATTATCAATGCACGAAAAAGGATTAATATTCCTTCTTGGGAAATTGAGGATTACCTACAGGAGGGCATGATTATCGCAATTCAGATTTATAATAGTTGCTTGATAAAGACACAAAAAGAGGATTTTAATTTCTATGTCTACTTTAAAGTAAGATACTCACATTTTCTAATTGATACCTACAGAAAAACGATGGCAGAGAAAAGGAAATGGGACAGTTTGGACTACATCCCTATTTCAAATGACTTTGAATTGACCGACAAGACTCAAACTATTGAAGAAAATGTTATATACAACGCGCTTTATATGAACATCAAGAACTTTTTAACTGCAGAAGAAATGAGAACTTTCAATGCTTTAAAAAATGGAGAAAAAGTAGATAGGAACAAGAAGTTTAGATTGAAGCAGAAGATTATTAAATATATTAAGCTGAATTGGTAACCTGAATCCCCGAACATATCACTACAAAACGCTCGAAACATTGAAATATCAGCATTCGTGATAAAAGATATGTAGTTTATATTCATAGACTTATAACTACATATTTTTGGCTCTATAATAAATCGTCTGGGAATTTTTCCCACACGATTTATTATAGAGCCGTTAAACTATTCAAACGGCTGTTTGGAGGGGATGAATAATAAAATCAAGGAGATTAAACGTGTGGCTTATGGATTTAGAAGGTTTAGAAGGTTTAAAAACTTTAAGAAACGGATCCTACTCATGAATAAAACCTTAATAAATTAAAAAACAAGCAACTAATCAGTTACTTGCTTTATAGGGGAAAGGAATTTCCCACACGATTTGACAAAGAGCCCAAAAAACGTTGCCAACAAAAGGCAACGTCTACTTAACTCCGCTTGCAAGACTCGAACTTGCGACATCATGATTAACAGTCATGCGCTACTACCAACTGAGCTAAAGCGGAATAAAAACTTGGCACTGACCATATCTCACAGAGGGCAACCCCCAACTACTTCCGGCGTAACGAGACTTAACTGCTGTGTTCGACATGGGAACAGGTGTATCTCTCGTGCAATAAGCACCAAATTAAATTTTAGAAGTTTTTCAAGAAAACTTTCAAAATGGGCACAAGTGGACTCGAACCACCGACCTCACGCTTATCAGGCGTGCGCTCTAACCAGCTGAGCTATGCGCCCTAATCTAAAATTAGGAATCGTTTCAACTACTTGCGAAACAAAAGCGGGTGACGAGAATCGAACTCGCGTAGTTAGCTTGGAAGGCTAAGGTTCTACCATTAAACTACACCCGCAAAAAATTTTATGATTTTTCTCATAAAAAAATGGCGCGAGACGGAATCGAACCGCCGACACATGGAGCTTCAATCCATTGCTCTACCAACTGAGCTACCGAGCCAGGTAATTTACTTCATCTTAATTGCAAATTGAAATATCCCATTGGATATTTCAAACGGTCCCGACGGGAATTGAACCCGCGATCTTCGCCGTGACAGGGCGACGTGATAACCGCTACACTACGGGACCTTTGCTGTTTATTTGATATTGCGGGAGCAGGATTTGAACCTACGACCTTCGGGTTATGAGCCCGACGAGCTACCGAGCTGCTCCATCCCGCGATAATTATATAATTTAGAAATCCGTCGTTTTCTAAAGGAGGATTAGGGATTCGAACCCTAGCACGCTTTTACACGCCTGACGGTTTTCAAGACCGTTCCCTTCAGCCAGACTTGGGTAATCCTCCATAAATAGTCCGTACGGGATTCGAACCCGTGTTACCGCCGTGAAAAGGCGGTGTCTTAACCCCTTGACCAACGGACCAGGGTTTGTAACTGAAAGATACTTATCAATCAGCAACAAAAATAATTATATCGCATTATCTGACTTTCGTCAAGCGTTTTTATAAAAAAAGTTAAACTTTTTTGTGAACGTACAAAAAACACAGTTAAAACAAGAGATTTATAGTGCCCAGTGACTCATGCCACCATAATTAAAAAGATAGAGCGCTCCCTCAATTTGAGCATCTATATCACCATCATATCCTGGATATGTCGGTAATAGTTGAAAAAGACCATAAGCACCACCAGATGAATTTTTTATCGTTGCAATCCAGCCACTCTCACGAGAAATGATATAATCCCACTCTCTTGCATCAACGCCTGTCAAATTTTGAAGTTGTGTCAACACGTACAAACGCTCATCTTCTCCTAGACCACCTGGCGCTACTTTATTGCCATTATCAACTGAAATTTCACCGTTAGACTCTTGTATTGCTTCTGTTTCATCCTCATCAGAAACAATGTAAGACCTCAAAAATACTAGGACTTGACCTGGTTGAATCTCTTCGTCTACCTCTAAATCATTTTGCTGTCTAATAGATAAAATCGTCACTTGATGATTTTCTGCAATCAAACCGAGAGAATCACCCTCTTTTACAGTGTAGATAACTTCATCTTTTTCTTCTGACTCAATTTCAGACTGAACTTTTTCTACAGGTTCAGCTATTTTTACTGTTGAGCTAGGCGTTTCTGAAGAAATAATTTTATTAACCGTTACAGACTCCGTCTTAATTGGTTTTGCCACCTTTTTTTGCGTATCCGCTTCAAGTTGGTCATCATTACCTAAAAAAGCACTGATAACGAAAACAATACCTGCCATTATGGTAAGAATCAGTATCGCCGAGATTATCTTATGTGTGTTTTTTAACTCATTTTTTCTTTTACGTTTATACATATATTATCATTGTACCATAAAACAATGACACAAAAACTATCGTTACAAACTTTTCATGTTTTTGTTATCTATCCGTAACTTATGTTTTCCCTTTTGCTTTTGCAACTTCATTTAAACTTCTGATAATGAGATTGAGATAATCTGCAGAAACAGCCTGTTTCCCACCAAAATGAAGTTGGTCATCCCAAAGTTTATCAGCTTGTGGTGCAATATAACTTGCCCAATCAGCAATCACTATCCAATTATATTTATTGGATAATGTTTTTAAATAGTCATTAAAATCGTTCATAACAGTTGCATTTTTACCATCAAATTGTGTCACAAATACCATGTGAGTGCCTTTGGGTGCTGCATCAATCATTTTTTGAACATCACCTTTCATATCATCAGTCACATTGACACCCGCAGAAATAATGATATATTTACCTAGTTTATCTGACTTTGTCTTTTCATCAAAAACTTGATAGATACTCTCAAGATTTTGACCAATCTCTGCTACAATATCTGCATCTGGCAAAATATTTGACAAATAAGGGACAACACCAACCATGACCGAATCGCCAAGAACAGTTTGAGAACTATTCAAAACCTTGTCAGAAACCGCTGTAACATCTTTTAAAACACTTTGATTTAGTCGCAACGTCTCGCTGGAACTAAAACCTGTTTGAGGATAATACCAGCTACTATTTGTAAAAATGCCAGTCCCTGTATTCAATAAATTTTGGACAAGTTGTCCTTTTTTATCCAAATTAACCATCGTTTCGCTAATTCTTGATTCATTGAGACTGCGTTCGATATTAGAAATTTTCGGCGCAGTAAAAATGACGATGAAACTCACTAAACTCAAAATACCAAGCGCCCCATAAAATGGCTTACTTCTCAGCCATTCAGTAGTTTTTTTACCATGAAAATACGGTTCAACGCCATAATAAACAGTAGCTGCCGCTGCAAATGAGACGATGAAACTCAAAATGCCCGAAAAGAAAATATTCGGGATAAGATGAGAAAGAATCAGCCAAATAGGCCAGTGAAAAAGATAAAGACTATAAGAAGTATCAGCAAGAATCGTCAAGATTTTAGGTTCTAAAACGCTTGTTTTTTCGTGTAAAATCCGAAACTGAACAATTAGAATCGCCGTTAAAATACTGGTCAAAATAAGATTAGTTCTAATCGTCCAAACACTCTCAAATTTACCAAACAAAGTTAAAAGCACCAAAATTATCACTGGAATAAGGGTTTTAATCCACCAGTAATTCATCGGATAAGTTTTGAAATACGATTGTTTTTTCACGCTAATTTGAATGCCAACAAAAACAGCAGTGATTGCACCAATAAAAAATGGATACGCATGAGTTATAAAATCAAAGTAACTACGGCTTAGATAATCAGGGTTAAAAGTCAGCTCCAGTTGTAAAATAGATATAATAGTCATGAAAACTGCCAAAATCAAGACGAAAAAGCGTACTTGACTAACTAATCGTTTGCCTTTATTGCCCAAAATTTTCAGTAAAAAAACAATTGCTAGAAGAACAGCGCCCCAAATCAGATAAAAAAGAAATTCCAAAGACAGAGTCCATGTATGGATATAGAGCTGCGGTGTCTGTTGCGCTTCATAAGAAGCACCCGATAGAATTTCAAATTTATTCGTGACAAAACCAATCGCAGCAGCAACTTGCTTAGCAAGATTAGCGCGAAAATCCATTGGCAAAAGTACGGTAAAAGGTAAAGTCGTCACAATCATAATCACAAGTGGTGGGAAAATTCTCAGGAAACGACGTTTGTAATAGTTTACTAGATTAAAGTTCTCGGAATCTTCAAGTTCGATAAAAAACAGTGACGTAATCAAATACCCCGAAAAAACAAAGAAAACATCTACACCAATAAAGCCACCAGGAAACGACTTCGCAAAAAAGTGATAAAGTAAAACTGTGACTAGACCGATAACTCTGACCAGTGAAAACCATTTAATCTTCATTCTTCGGGTACTCCAAACTTGAAATTCGCTTTAATTGGCTCGCCAATAATTGGTGTATAAAGCCCTTGACCATTGGGCAAACCATTTTTCCAAGTGCCCTTATAAACTGCACCATTTGAAAAAGTCATGGTGCCTTGCCAAGTTCCTCCAAAACGCCATTCGCCATCATACGAAAAAGTATCACTTTTCAAAGTATAGTTAGCATTTTCTTGAGTCACAACGATATGATTAGCTAAAGTAATCCTTGCTTTATCAGCTGAAATATACTCAACCACGTAGGCATTTTTCCTATCATATTTAGCTGAGCCAGTTATCCTACCGTCCTTAAAAGTCGCAGTCAACGTATTACCTGAATTATCCGTCACTGTTGCTTTTCCTGAAAAATGCTCCTTTTTCAGACTACCTTTATAAGTGAAACTTTTGTCCAATGCCGTTTGTGTGACCTCACGTTTAAAACTAATCACATCCAAGGCGTATACTTGCGCAATGAGAATGACGAAAAAACTGACAAAAATTGCCACTGTCATCAGTTTAACTTTCTTTTTTGGTGTTTGCACAGTTTCGGTAACGCTAGATATCGTTTGGGCAGATTGAGAAGTTGTCTCCAAAATTTCTGGGCTTTCTGAATCAAAATTTGATATTTTTTCTTGTTGCGCCTGTCGTTTCTGCTCAATCTCAGTTAATTTTTCCTTATATGTTTGTCCCATTTTATAGTCGTTTCCTATATAATCTATTACCTAAATTATAACATAGATAAGCAAAAAAATAGACGTTTCCGCCTATTTTTTGTCGATTTTATTCGTTATTTAAAGAATCTAAGCTATCTTGATAACTTGAAGGCGTGTATTTTTCAGGTTCTTGTGCAACGTCAATCGGCATTCTACCTGTTTCATACAACGATTTGATTTGGCGCGCATCCAAAGTCTCGTGTTCAAGTAAGGCAAGAGCAATCGCCTTATGTTGCGCACGATGACTTTCGATAATTTGACGTGCTGTTTCATGCGCTTCGTTGATAATATTACGTACTTCTTCGTCAATCGCTTGCGCTGTATATTCACTATACCCTTTAGTTTGACCATAGTCACGACCAATAAAGACAGATTGTGAATTACCTTCAAGCGCAACAGTTCCCAATCTTTCAGACATACCGTATTGTGTGACCATACCACGAGCAAGTTGTGTTGCTTGCTCAAAGTCATTTGAGGCACCCGTTGTAATCGCATTGAAGATGATTTCTTCGGCAGTACGACCACCCATGAGACCCGCCAAACGTTCCCTCATATCGTCTTTTGAAAGCAAGAATTGATCTTCTTTTGGCAAGGAAATCATGTAGCCACCCGCACGACCGCGTGGCACAATGGTTACTTTGTGAACGACATTAGCATTTGATAGGACAAGACCAACGATTGTATGACCCGCTTCATGATAAGCAACCATTTCACGTTCACGCTCAGAAATACGTTTATCTCGCTTAGCTGGTCCCGCAATCACACGATCTTCTGCCTCATCAATATCTGAGGCATCAATTTCTGTCTTATTACGACGTGCTGCAACAAGCGCTGCCTCATTGAGAACATTTTCCAAGTCTGCCCCAACGAAACCTGGCGTTTGCTGTGCCACGACTTTGAGATCAACATCAGCTGCCAATGGTTTATTTTTAGCGTGAACTTTCAGCACTGCCTCACGACCCTTGACATCAGGCGCACCAACGAGTACTTTACGATCGAAACGACCTGGACGTAGAAGAGCCGGATCTAGCACATCAGAACGGTTAGTTGCGGCAATGACGATAACAGCTTCATTGCTTTCGTTGAAACCATCCATCTCAACCAAGAGTTGGTTGAGCGTTTGCTCACGCTCGTCGTTACCGCCACCCATACCTGCGCCACGTTGACGACCAACGGCATCAATTTCATCAATGAAAATGATAGCCGGTGCTTCTTTTTTGGCTTTTTCAAAGAGATCACGGACACGAGATGCACCAACACCAACGAACATTTCCACAAAATCTGAACCAGAAATGGAGAAGAATGGCACGCCTGCCTCGCCCGCAACAGCCTTGGCAAGTAAAGTTTTACCTGTCCCTGGAGGTCCCTCAAGAAGAACTCCCGCTGGAATACGCGCACCTAAATCATGATATTTTTTAGGATTTTTCAAGAAATCAACAACTTCAACAAGTTCTTCTTTTTCTTCATCCGAACCCGCAACGTCCGCAAAACGGACTTTAACTGTTTTCTTGTCTTGTTCTTTAGCGCGTGATTTGCCAAAACTCATCGGATTGCCGCCACCAGCACCACCGCCGCCACGCATGCCGCCCATCATCATGTAAAGGAAACCAACCATGACTAGAAGGGGAAGCCAACTTATCAACAAATTCATCCAAATGCCATTCGAGGCTTCTTGTTTGATTGTGACTTTGACTTTTTCTTTATCTGCCAATTCCTGTAAATCGGCAATCGTCGTGTCTGTTGGTAAAATCAAAGTTGAAAAGTTTGTCACTTTGGTTGGCTTGTTAGGAATTGCCAAAAATGTTGTCTTAGCTTCAACCGTTTTAGGTTTCTTGTACTCACCATTGATTGAAATCAATGACGAGGACGGCTGATAAGTCAATTCCTTGATGTCGCCAGCTTTTAACTTTTTGACTAGAGTTGTGTAGTTGATTTTGTCAACTGTTTCAGTATTTGTACTCCTGAATAAATACTGGACACCGAAGACGACGGCAATAACCAGAATTACCCACAAGAAAGAGTTTTTTATGAAACCATTGTTTTTGTTATTATTGTTCATAAAGTCCTTGTCTAATTTTATTCTATTGAGATATTATGACAGATTTTTTGAAAAATGTCCATTATAAAGGTCAGTTTTAGTCAAAATCAGTCCTAGGACCGATAAAGTACTCAAACATTTGTCTGATAAACTTCTTCCTTGAGTACACCGATATAAGGTAAATTACGATAATGTTCATCATAATCTAGCCCAAATCCGACAAGAAATTCATTTGGTAAAGTAAAACCAACATAGTCCGCATCAATTTCAACAACGCGTCCCTCAGGCTTGTCAACCAAAGTCACGATTTTAACTGATTTGGCTTTACGGTGTAAGAGCAACTCCTTCAGATACAAGAGCGTCCGACCAGTATCAATAATATCTTCGACAATGATAACATTGCGCCCTTCAACAGCTGTATCAAGATCCTTAATCATCTTTACCTCGCCAGATGACTGCGTACCACCGTGATAGCTTGACACAACCATGAAATCCATCTCGATATGCGTTCCCATGCGTTTTGTCAACTCAGCAAAAAACGGAATTGAACCTTTCAAAATCGCCACCATGAGCGGATTTTTATCCGCATATTCCATCGTCAAAAGCTGACCGAGTTCTTGCGATTTTACACAAATCTCCTCCTCAGTTACTAAAACTTTTTTGATTGTAGTTTCTAGCATTTTCCTCTTCTCTTTTCTCTAAAATAAAGCGTTCTTCTCATTTTATCACTTTTCAGCGATTTACTCAAATCTGATTCAACAACGCCTAACACACCGTAAACCTTGCTGTTGATAGTAACAAGCGGATAATCTCGTTTTTGGAGAGAAATTTTTTCGTCAATAAAATAGCGCCGAAGTTTTTTATCAATGCCATTAACCATGATTCTGTCGCCCGACTGACGTTTTCTGAGGTCAATCTGTCCTGTTTCTGGCAGATTGATTTTTCCAAATTCTCCATCTGAAAATGGTAATAGTGCTGTTTCAAATTCAGTCATTTTAGACTGTTCTTCGATATAAAAACAACAACTGTCTTTAATGAAATCATATTTTCCAGAAATGGCATGATTATACTGCCCATCACGCTTAATGATCTGCAGTAGATCGTTAAATTGTGCTTTAGAAATTTGGAGTTCTGGAAATTTAGCAAGGTAGTCTTGTAAAATAAAATATTGCAAGTCCTCACTTTCACGTAAAAACACAAGTAAGTCAATCTTTTCAGCTGTCACAAAAGCACGAGTACTATCCACCACAATAGCCATCGCACGTTTGATTTCATCTATCAGACTGGCAAGATTTTCTTCAAAACGTGGATTTTCCTGTTTCAACAAGGGCAAATAGTGATTTCTGACACGATTGCGTAAGTAAGTATTTTCAGCGTTTGAGCTATCTTCAAAATAAGCACTTGTTTCAAATTCTGACTTGTCAAATGCCAAAAGTGGTCGAATTAGAACACGATTTTTACCAAATTCTTGCACCGCTTCTATGCCTGTCAAATGACGCAAACGAGAACCGCGAATCAATCGAATCAAAAAATTCTCAGTCATATCATTCTTATGATGTGCCGTAACGAGTACCGTCATCTGATGTTCTATCATCATTTTTTCAAAAAAAGTATAACGAAAATGACGCGCTTTTTCTTCTGAAAAACGCCCTGTAAATGCCGTTGTATAAAACGGAATATCTAATCGCGACATTTTTTCTCGCAAGGCAATCTCTTCATCATCAGATTCCGCGCGCTGCTTATGATTAACGTGTGCAACAGCAAGTTTGATGTTCAAAATCTCGCGCGCTTGATAGAGCCAATCAAACAAAGTCATGGAATCAATGCCACCAGATAAAGCAACTAGCACCATCTCATGATTTTGAAAATAAGCCTTTTCTTGAGCAAGCTTCAAAAATTTTTCGTAAGCTGTCACTTCATAACCTCATAAATATCTTTGGAAATATTTGCCAAAACATCATTATCAGAAGCATTACTGGTTTCAATAACGAGGATATAGGGTTCAGAGGCAAAAATAATTGCTGCATCGTGACTAAATTCATCTGCAGTGCCAATTTTATGGGCAACTTTGATATTTTTAGGCAATTTTTCTGGAATCCGCTCATCATCATAATCTGTCCCAATCAGTGAATTGAAACCTGCACCTCCCACTTGATAAAGCGCTTCAAGAACACGACCTGTCATTTCAGACGAGGCATTTCGTTCGATTGGATCCCATTTTTGACCTGCTATTTTTGTAATTTCTGCCTGATAAGCTGGCGAAAATTGCCCTGTTTCATAATAGGCGATGATATTACTACTCACGTTATCTGAGTCTTTTGCCGTTCGATTAATCAAATCTAATAAGCTATAAGGCTTGTTATCAGCCGTTTTGGGTAGAAAGCCTGTACCAGTTGTTTTAAAAGCGCCCAACCACGAATTAACAAATTCATCATATCGCAACTGGTCATCAAGACTAGCATTACCCTCATTTATCTGTTTTTGTGTCCAATAGAGAATCGGCAGCTTACTCAGACTTGCTGAATACATCATTTGCATCTGATTAATGCCCACTGTAAACTCACTGTCAAGTTGCTTGACATAAATCGAGTAACTGGCATTGTTATATTTTTGTGTTAATAGCGTTTGAACCTTGTCCAGTTTAGGGTTTTTTAAAGTCGCAGAAGTACTGACAATCCAGCCTGTTTTACCTCCTTCAAATGTTACTTCATAATAAGTTCCCCAGTTCGTTTTAGCTACTTTGTCTGCTTGATATTTTTGACCATTTGTCAACCTACTGTAAACTTGATTGTCATAAGTTGTCAACGGCGTGTAAAGCACTTCAACATCTTTTGTCAGATAAATCGTTTGTTTTTTTTGTTCAGTTGATAGGATAATATCCGAAACAACTTGATTTTTATCATTTTTGATAAAAGTCCCGTCCGAAAGTTTGAAATTTTTTGCCGAGACCTCGCTAATCGTTAGTTTCGTTTTAGACGAAATCTTACCTGTCTTTTTTGATAAATTTTCATCTGAATAAACTTGAAGTTCTGTTAGAGCAACCGCACGTTTGGGGATTTCTGACCAAGCATCAATCTCGACTTTATTATTTGGTATGGGCTTAACGTGTGTTTGCGAGCTAACGACTTCCGTTTTTTCGGGGAACGTGAAAAAGGCTGGTGTGAGCATTGCCACAAAAACCAGCCACTGCAAGATCTTTATTTTTTTATCAACTATCATTTCTTGCATTTTCTAAAACCTTATCAATCGTCCTATTGTACGCAGAGCTGTCGTCTCATAGACTTCTTATCTCCTGATTTCTTTCACGCAAACTTTCTAAAGTTTCAGAAGTTCTGAAAAGTAACTTGTCATACTTTTCACGAAAGTCTGTCGCTAACAATCTCAAATCAATCTTACCGTCAGTATGTTTTTCTATGACAATGACATCGAGTGTTTCGCCTTTGTGAAACTTTTCACCACGTGGGATACTTGACCAACGTAGCAAGCCTGTCATCTCGCCGTTTTCATTATCATTAAGGACAATAAAAATGCCAAATCGCGTGATGTTTTTAACGTAACCAATCATTTGCCTTTGGTCATGCCACCGTCAGCTAACTCAGGGATTGAGAAAACTTTTTCGCCGTCTTTTGAGTAAGAAAATTTAGCACGCGCATATTTTTCCACGAAAATAGGGTCTTTGAGTTTTTTAATATCTGCTTTTTTAATCTCAACTTGTTTATCTAAAGCAACAGATTTCTCTTGATATTCAGCTTTCAAAGCCTTACGACTTTGTAACGTTTCATAAGATTTCACAAGATTGATTGTGGGCAAAGCCATTAGCAAAATCACAGTTATCAAAATTAAGCCCAAATGTTTACGTTTTGGCACTTTTTTATAAGATGTTTGAAGTGTATTCAAGCGTTGATTGGTGTAATCGTTATTTAAGCGAACAATTTTCTTTTCTGCCATTACTATTCTCCAGCGTTCACACGTGTTTCTGACAAGATTTCATACATCTTTTCAGCATCTTCTTTTTTGGTCGAATCTTTGGTTTCAATCACCCGAACCTCAAGAACTTTATTGCCAAAAGTAATCGTCAAAACATCATTAAACTTGACATCTGACGAACTTTTCGCAAGTATGCCGTTGAGCTTGATTCTGCCTTTATCAGCAACCTCTTTTGCCACTGTACGACGCTTGATAATCCGCGAAACTTTTAAATATTTGTCTAATCTCATACTTTAAATTATATCATAAAAATTGACAAATTGTATAGCGGAAAGCATGCAATAAACGCCTGAATTTGATATTTTTCAGAATCGTTTCTCCTAGGAAAATACGGCTAATAAACTGACTAAAATGAGTATAATTACCTTCTCATTCTCCCTCAATCAGTTGATATGTTTTATTAAATTTTTTTCATTCAAAGAACGGTATTCACTGCCATCAAAAATCAAGTAGTCCCCTAGATATGCAATCATAATGCCATAAAATATCTAACCACCCATACTTTGAATGAAAGCACGTGTCGAATTTTTCTTCCATAGAGACGACCATTTTCCAACGCCTCTTTTACCCATTTTTCTGGCTCTTCATCAACATTTATTAACCAACGTCAATAATTTTTTTCACCGTATTTTGCTTTCATAGTCTGTCTCTTTCTTAATTTTAAAGAGGGGTAGCCCATTTCATCTGTCAATGTTCAATCGAATAATTCGGTGCTTCCTTGGTAATCTGCACATCATGCGGATGGCTTTCTTTCAAGCCAGCGCCCGACATTTCGATAAATTGTGCATTGTCATGGAGCGCTTTAATATCTGCAGCACCTGTGTAGCCCATGCCCGCTTTGAGACCGCCAAGCATTTGAAAGACAATATCAGTCGCCGAGCCTTTGTAAGCCACACGCCCCTCAATTCCTTCTGGAACGAGTTTGTTCGCCTCATTGACACCGCCTTGGAAATAACGGTCTGACGACCCTTTTTTCATGGCTGACAAGCTGCCCATGCCACGATAAGTTTTGTATTTACGACCTTGGTAAATCTCAAATTCGCCTGGTGACTCGTCTGTCCCCGCAAGCATTGAGCCAAGCATAACGGCATCTCCACCTGCTGCAAGCGCTTTGACAATATCGCCTGAATATTTGATACCACCGTCAGCGATAATCGTTTTGCCATACTCACGCGCGACGGCTGCCGCATCATAAATAGCTGTGACTTGCGGTACACCGACGCCCGCAACGACGCGAGTCGTACAGATAGAACCAGGTCCTATGCCAACCTTGACCACATCAACCCCCGCATCATAGAGTGCGCGTGCGCCCTCAGCCGTGGCGATATTGCCCGCAATCAGCGTTCGATCTGGGAAATGCGCGCGAATCTCAGAAATTTTGCGCAAAACACCAGCCGAGTGACCGTGCGCCGTATCAATGACAATGGCATCCGCACCAGCTTCAAACAGAGCCTCTGCGCGATCAAAAGTATCAGATGTGACCCCTACCGCACCAGCCACAATCAAGCGACCTTGCGCGTCTTTGGCGGCATTTGGAAACTCTATCACGCGCTCAATATCCTTAATCGTAATCAAGCCAGACAGACGACCCTCGCTATCAACGAGTGGCAATTTTTCGATTTTATGCTCTTGGAGCAAGGACTCAGCCTCTTTCAAAGTCGTGCCAACCTTGCCAGTTACAAGATTTTCAGAAGTCATGACATTTTTGATTACTTGGTCATAATTTTCGACAAAACGCAAATCGCGATTGGTCAAAATGCCGATAAGAATGCGATTTTCCATCGTTTCGACGATTGGCACGCCAGAAATGCGATACATTGACATCAAATCTTCGGCATCTTGAATCTTGTGTGTCGGCGTTAGGAAAAATGGGTTGGTAATCACGCCAGATTCCGAACGTTTGACCTTACGAACTTCATTTGCTTGCTCATCAATCCCCATGTTCTTGTGAATCACGCCAAGTCCGCCTTGGCGCGCCATTGAAATCGCCATGGCACTATCTGTGACAGTATCCATTGCCGCTGAAATAAGCGGAATATTCAAAGTCAAGTTGGGTGCAAGCTGTGTCTTCATGTTGACTTCGTTTGGTAGCACATGACTTTCAGCGGGAATCAGCAAGATGTCATCGAATGTGTAGCCTTTTTTCAAAAATTTAGTGTCCCAGTTTGACATTGAAATTGTTCCTTCTTTCTTGTATAAATGGCGAGCAGTTTTGCTGCTAGTTTTTGATATTGTAACTATTTTATCACGCTATTTTGCTTTGTCAATGAATTTACGTCATCTTTATCTTGAAAATGGTTTTAAACGTTCGTAAATGCCAAAAACTACCTTGACTTTCAAGATAGTTTTGAAAAATTGATTATTTAACAGTTCTCTTTGTATTGAGTTTGAGATAAGCCACACCGCTAATAATGATGACACCAAAAACTAGGGCTGTCAAGCTGATTACCTCGCCTGTTGCAGGTAAATTGGGTGTTTTTTTCGTGTTTCCTGTGTTATCTTTCTTATCTGTGTTATCACTGTTTTCTGCCTTATCGGTAGTGTCAGCATCATCTTTGCCATCGTTTTGGTCGTTACCATCAGTCGTTGGCACTTCTATTTTATTTTTAAAAGTGATTTCTGTAAAGCCGTATGCTAGGCTGTTGATGTCGATTTTTTGGGTAAAAGCAAGTTTTTTAATGCCTGATGCTACTTGAACACCGTCTCCAAGGTTTGGTGTCAAGATAATCTCAAGACTTTCATTTGGTGCTAAGGCAACATTTTCAAAATCAAGGACGTAGTAGGTAATGTTCTCTACAACTACTGTTGGCAAGGCTGTTCCTTTGTATGACAATGCTTCATCGGCTTGAATATAGAGCTGACCATTTTTAACCGTTTTGTGTTTGAGCTCTACGGCTTTAAGGACGGCATCTGTTTCTGTCACTTCTTCACTATTTGTCAAAGTCAGCTTGTAATCGCTTGATGTGACAATGTTTGCGCTGAGTGACAGGTTAGCTGTTACCAAATCATGCTGAACTAGCGCTGCACCACCATAGAGACCGTTATAAATCGCTGTTGTCAAAACGTCACGACGCGTGCTTGCAGGGTCAGACGGCGCATCTTGCGACTGCATCCATGTAATCATCCCGCCAAGGTTCTTTTCTTTAACGTAGTTGGCTTTTTCTGTCAATGAGCGTTCATTGTCATAAGTGAAGAAAACTTTGTCTTTGGCACTATACATGAAAGGCGCTTTTGCGGCATCGTCCCAGTATTCTGTCAAATCAGGATATTTGACTTTTAATTGGTCAAAGTTACGGTATGACCAGATACCGCCATTACGCCCACCGTCGCCATTGATGAGGGGATTTTCATTTTCCGCACCACGGCTTGGATTGCCATCTGCATCTTTTGTTGCAAAATCAGCATTACCAAATAAACCTGGTTGATTTTTCGGGTCAAAACCATCATTTTCAACATTGCCCCAACCGCGACTGTAAAAGGCTGCACCAATGACTAATTTGTTAGCAATCGCGCCATTGCTGAGATAGTAGTTGACACTGTCATTGATTGAAAACGACCATGGCTTGCCGTCGCCTTGCGGTGCTTTTGGATTGGTGTAGAGCGCTGTGTGGTGGTTACTTGTATTTTCCCAAGCACCATGAATATCGTAGGTCATGACGTTTGCGAAGTCAACAATATTGAACACGCTTGGAATATCTGTCCCTTGGTTGAGCGTGTAAGGACCTGCTGCAAGTGCGACTGAAAGTTCGTAAGTCTTACCTGTTGTTTTGCCAAGTTCTTTTAAACCATTATGAAGTTCCGTCAAGAGTGTCACATAGTTTTGGCGGTCAGCTTCCGAGGCATTGGGCGTTCCTTCGTCCTTGGCGCTATCAACCAAATCGCCGTCACGAACAGCACCTGGATACTCCCAGTCAATGTCAAGGAAATCAAGTTCGTTGTATCGCACAAACTTAATCAAGTTTGCGACCAATTTCGCACGCTTGGCTGGATCTTGCGCATTAAGTGCAAAATCGCCTGATTTCGTCCAACCGCCAACTGAAACGCCAAGTTTGAGATTAGGATTTTTCAAGCGCAAATCTTGTAGCGCATTTAAAAGTCCCGCATTTGCTGCACCTGTCGCGATACTTTCACTTGTTTCAATGTCCAAGGCAGCAAAATCATCCGTCCATTTTAAGCTACCGTCAACATCAAAATCTAAGAAAGCAAAGTTCAAATGTGTCAGTTTGTCTGCTGGGATGTCTTTGGGTAAAAAGTGACCTTGTGTCTCCTCAATGGACCAATCGCCGTAGTACATAACATTGCGATAGGCTTTATCCTCTGCTGATACTTGCGTTGCTAGGGCAAAACTTCCCAATAACAAGGCTGTACCAATAGCACCGCGTGTAATCGTCCTCAATGTTTTTCTCATAAGTTTCTCCTCTTTTTGGGGTTGTGAAATCGCCCTGTAAGCGTTTTCTATCTCTATTTTAGCATAGGTATAGACCAATTTCAAGAGGTTTTTGTAAAAAAATTATAATGTTTTGTGGAGACTAATAGAAAACGCATGGTTTTTTATTGACAACTTGATTTCTTGCGTTTTTAGTTGATTTTTGTTATAGGTTCTTAGTCAGAAATTTTCAGTTATAATTGCAATTTCAACATTATATCCTGCGATAAATTATAAAATCTGTCATTTTTTTCAAAAAAACAATTTTAAATTTTAAATCTATTTTCCAAATATAACATAACATTAAAGATTAAAATAACGGGTAGAACGGCGTAAAGGGCTTTTTCGCCTGTCCAATTGGCTAAGATTGTTGCGATGAAAACGCCGAGACAGAAACTCAGTACGACAAAAAGCGTGTTCACACCACGTTTGAGGACTGCACCATTTTTCTCAACGAGACCTTGAGCGATGAAAACAGCCATGTTTTTGATGTTGCCTGTCATCATGATGTTGGTGTAGGGCGCGCCGCGCATCTTTTTGAAAGATTCAAGCTGAACGGCGGAAATAAAGGCAAGTGACATGATAATCCACTGAGGGGGCGCAAAACTTGAGGTAAGAGCCGTCAAAAGGACACCGATAAAGATAATCGCACCCGCTGTCGCATGCCAGCGCAAATGCCTATGCGCAATGGCAAATTTCCGCGCAAAATAAGTGAAAATCGCACCACAGATAAAGGCACAAATCGGGAAAAGATAAGAGGTTGTCGCCGCAAAATTACCTTGCGCCAAACTTTTCATGAGATAAATCGCGTTTCCCGTCTGAATCCCCGCAAAGCGCTCGCCTTGTGTGGAGAAAGTGTAAGCGTCAAGAAAACCGCTGATAAAAGTCAACTGTACCGCCACACGCGCCCGCTCAAAAATTCGGATATTATCATTTGTTTCGGGGACTTCAAAAGTTTCAGTTACTGAGGTCAAGGTATTTACTTCCTTCTTCGATGGATAATTTCGCCATCTTTTTATTATTTTTTTCTATAAAATGAGACACCCATTCAGGGTTCATTTTTGAGTAATCACGCAAAGCCCAGCCGATTGCTTTATTGATGAAAAATTCAGTTGAGCCTAAGTTATTTTGGATAATTTCAGCTAAAAGTGCTGTGTCAGTTGCCTGTTTAAAACCGAGTTGATAGTCAATGGCGATTCGGCGAATCCAAAAATTGTCATCAAGCGACCAGTCACGCATGACAGCCTTGCAAGTGGCATCATGTTTGACAATATACCCAACATGTTCATCCAAACTGTCAACTAAATCCCACCATGACTTGCTGATTGCTAACTGATAAAGTTTGGGTAAGTCTTTAAAAGTCAGCTGTTTTTGGACTTTTTTAAGATAATCTGTCGCTAAATATTGAAATTCTCGATAATCTTGCGCCCATAATTTAGTCACAAGCAACCAGTCTATTTCACTTTCTTTTGCTTTTTCACGCAAAAAATCCTTGGCAATCTCACGGCGTTCTGGCGTTTTTATGCCTAGATAGTTAAATTGATTTCTCATGTATTTTGCCATGGTTAAGGCATTTTCAGCATTCTTATACGTTAAAAACAGGGAAATTATATCATCTGTTGTCATTTGTGATAAGGACTCCCCTCACGAATCATAAAAGCGCGGTAAATTTGCTCAGTCAAAACAAGTCGCATGAGCTGATGTGGTAAGGTAATGCGCCCAAAGCTGATAAGAAGGTTGGCACGTTTTTTGATACGCGGATCAAGTCCAAGACTGCCACCTATGACGAAAACAAGCGTTGATGACTGTTGCATAGCTTGATCTAAAGTTGTGGCTAAGTCCTCTGATGAGATGAGCTTGCCTTCGATTGCCATGGTTAGCACGAAATCACGGCTTGAAAGTTTTGCCAAAATTCTGTCGCCTTCTTTGGTCAAAATTTGTTCATTTTCCTTGTCTGACGCATTGTCAGGCGTTTTTTCGTCCGCTAGTTCAATCTGCTCGACTTGTCCAAATCGCGACAAGCGTTTGACATATTCGGCAATGCCATCTTTAAGGTATTTTTCTTTAAGTTTACCAACACTAATTATTTTTATTTTCATTACTTCTATTATAACAAATTTTAGGTTCAATTTTATCCACATCTATTATGAAATGAAAAAAAATGAAAACGGCATTTATCCACATTTTAACAATTATTTCCACATTTTTGTGGAAAACTTGTAGAATTTTACACAGTTGTTCACAATTTCTAAACTTTATTCACAAAAATGTGGATAACTTTTTTACTAAATATTTAACAAATCTTAAATTTTAAGGTATGATTAAGTGGTAGGGTGTAAAATATGTTTATAATATAAAAAGGAATATGAAAAATATGAAAAAAAATAAAAAAACGGCAGCAAAACTTATTACAGCGGGGGTCATTGGTGGCGCTATCGCCTTGGGTGGTAATGTTGCCTACGATCAACTCAATCAGACGACTGGCACAACGGTAGTCAGCAATAATTCTGGTTCAACTAAGGTTGCTGAGGTTTCTTATAAAGTGTCAAGTGATACGACAAAGGCGATTTCAAAGGTTTCCGATGCGGTTGTTTCGGTTATTAATTATCAAAAATCTACTTCTAGTGGTAATTCATTGGATGACTATTTTGGTCACAGTCAGAAATCTGAAGAAAAAACTGACGGCGATTCAGAAACTGCTGCTGGCGAGGGGTCTGGCGTTATTTACAAAAAAGATGGTAATACTGCCTATGTTGTGACAAATAATCACGTTGTAGATGGTGCTAGCTCCCTTGAGGTCATGCTCTCTAACGGCGAGAAAGTTAAAGGTACGCTGGTCGGCAAGGATGCTTATAGCGACCTTGCTGTGATTAAAATTTCTTCTAAAAAAGTTTCAACGATTGCCGAATTTGGCGATTCATCGAAGCTCACGGTTGGCGAACCTGCTATCGCTATCGGCTCTCCGTTGGGTAGCGAGTATGCGAACTCTGCGACTGAGGGAATTGTGTCTAGCACATCGCGCAAAGTAGTCATGAAAAATGATAGCAACGAAACTGTCAATGTTAATGCCATTCAAACTGATGCGGCGATTAACCCAGGTAACTCTGGTGGCGCGCTGATTAACATCCAAGGGCAAGTTATCGGTATCAACTCAAGCAAGATTACAATGACTGGCTCTAGCGCCAGTGATGTTTCTGTTGAGGGAATGGGCTTTGCTATTCCGTCTAATGATGTGGTTGAAATCATTAACAAACTTGAAAAAGATGGCGAAATCAAACGCCCCGCTCTCGGTGTACAGATGGTTGATTTGACTGGGCTTGATTCTAGCTATCAAGAGGAGCTGAAACTTCCTGAGGAGGTGACGACCGGCGTTGTCATTGTTAGTGTGCAAAGTGGTTTGCCTGCTGATACAGCTGGACTTAAAAAATATGATGTTATCACAAAAATTGGCAATACCAAGGTAACCACTAGCACTGAACTTCAAAGCGCACTTTACAAGTATAGTATCGGCGATAGCATGAAAGTGACTTATTACCATGAGGGCAAGGAAAAAACGACGACTGTTAAGCTAGATCAATCATCTGATAAGTTGAAATTTGATGATAAGGATTCTGATGAGTAAATAAAAAAACACTTGAGTTATTTAAATTCAAGTGTTTTTTAATATCATTTTAAGTAACCAAAAAACCGCCCCAAAATGAAGGAGGGAGCGGTTTTTCAGTGTGTTTTTGAATGAAAAACACATTAAGAATGAATGGTGAAGAATTTATACATGAAATTTAGTTTTACTTGCGCTTCATGAACGCAAGGCATTTTTCAAATACTTCTTTAAATTAGCTGAAAGCTCGTGTCAATTTATCGCCTTTGATTAGTGGACAGAATCGAACACCAGGGTCATTGATTCGACCAACAGGAATATCTGCTGTCTTGGCATGAATTGTTTGACCTTCATCTGTGATAAAGAGGAGATTTTCTGTTGTCGTATCGTCAACGCAGACAACATAGTCATCAGCAGCTAAAGTGATGTATTTTTGACTCACTTCTTTATAATCTTGCGTTGGGGCAAGCTCACTGACTGCAAGTTGCTTAGCAAGACCATTTCGCGTGACAATAACAATAGCATGCGCATCATCACATTTTGTAACAACTTTCGCAAAAATTACCTTTTCATCTGCTGCAATATCCAAGGACAGTTCACTAATATGCTGTCCTTTTTTATCGGCATCAATACTAATATTTTTCAACTCAGAAATCGGTCTGTAAATCATGTGACCGTGACTTGTGAAAATCAAAATTTTATCAGACAAAAGTGCTTTTTCAGCAAATTGAATTGCTGCATAATTTTCGATGTCCGTTGCATTTTCAGTCGTTATGCTACGTTTGATATAGCCGTCAACCGAAATTGTTACCATAATATCACGTTTGCGAGCAAAAACTGCTGTACCACCCACTCCGATAAACAAGCCACCAAGGGCAGGTAGGATTCTCACTAACTTATCAAAGCCAGTCGTATTTGGCAATCTTGGTTCTGTTGGCGTAGGAGTTGGTTGTCCTGTATTAGGAATTTCCCTGATGAAATCTGGCGCACCGTCTGGGGTTTTGTCAAATTCATTTGGAATGCCATCGCCATCGCGGTCATTATCCAACTCGTTCTTGATGCCGTCGCCATCAATGTCGTCATCCTTGCTATTTGGGATGCCGTCATTGTCAACGTCGCCTGGCTCAGAAATCAAGTCTTCCTCATTACCTTCGTGCCAAGTATTATCAGGGATTTTATCGAAATCGTAAGCAGAGTCGCTGTCTGCTTCCGAATCACTGTCTTCGGCGGAATCACTGTCTTCGGCCGAATCACTGTCTTCGGCGGAATCACTGTCTTCTTCCGAATCACTGTCTGCTTCCGAATCACTGTCTTCGGCGGAATCGCTGTCTTCGGCGGAATCACTGTCCTCGGCGGAATCGCTGTCCTCGGCTGAATCGCTGTCTTCGGATGAATCACTGTCCTCGGCTGAATCGCTGTCTTCGGCGGAATCACTGTCCTCGGCGGAATCACTGTCTTCGGATGAATCACTGTCCTCGGCTGAATCGCTGTCTTCGGATGAATCACTGTCCTCGGCGGAATCACTGTCCTCGGCTGAATCACTGTCTTCGGATGAATCACTGTCCTCGGCTGAATCACTGTCTTCGGATGAATCACTGTCCTCGGCGGAATCGCTGTCCTCGGCTGAATCGCTGTCCTCGGCTGAATCACTGTCCTCGGATGAATCACTGTCTTCGGATGAATCGCTGTCTTCGGATGAATCGCTGTCTTCGGATGAATCGCTGTCTTCGGATGAATCACTGTCCTCGGATGAATCACTGTCCTCGGATGAATCGCTGTCTTCGGATGAATCACTGTCCTCAGATGAATCACTGTCCTCGGATGAATCACTGTCTTCGGCTGAATCACTGTCCTCGGATGAATCACTGTCCTCGGATGAATCACTGTCCTCGGATGAATCGCTGTCCTCGGATGAATCGCTGTCCTCGGATGAATCGCTGTCCTCGGCTGAATCACTGTCCTCGGATGAATCACTGTCTTCGGCTGAATCACTGTCCTCGGATGAATCACTGTCCTCGGATGAATCACTGTCCTCGGATGAATCACTGTCCTCGGATGAATCACTGTCCTCGGCTGAATCGCTGTCTTCGGCGGAATCGCTATCTTCGGCTGAATCACTGTCCTCGGATGAATCACTGTCCTCGGATGAATCACTGTCCTCGGATGAATCACTGTCCTCGGCTGAATCGCTGTCTTCGGCGGAATCGCTATCTTCGGCTGAATCACTGTCCTCGGCTGAATCACTGTCTTCGGCTGAATCACTGTCTTCGGCTGAATCACTGTCCTCGGCTGAATCACTGTCTTCGGATGAATCACTGTCTTCGGATGAATCACTGTCTTCGGATGAATCACTGTCTTCGGATGAATCACTGTCTTCGGCTGAATCACTGTCCTCGGCTGAATCACTGTCTTCGACTGAATCACTGTCCTCGGCTGAATCGCTGTCTTCGGCTGAATCGCTGTCTTCGGATGAATCACTGTCCTCGGCTGAATCACTGTCTTCGGATGAATCACTGTCCTCGGCTGAATCACTGTCCTCGGATGAATCACTGTCTTCGGATGAATCACTGTCCTCGGATGAATCACTGTCCTCGGCTGAATCGCTGTCCTCGGCTGAATCGCTGTCCTCGGCTGAATCGCTGTCCTCGGCTGAATCACTGTCTTCGGCGGAATCGCTGTCCTCGGCGGAATCGCTGTCCTCGGCTGAATCGCTGTCCTCGGCTGAATCACTGTCTTCGGCGGAATCGCTGTCCTCGGCGGAATCGCTGTCCTCGGCTGAATCACTGTCTTCGGCTGAATCACTGTCTTCGGCGGAATCACTTGCTTCTTCAGAAGCTAAATTCCTATCAGACTCTGAATCTTGTGTTGAATCACTGTCCTCGGCGGAATCACTATCTTCGGCTGAATCGCTGTCCTCGGCGGAATCACTGTCTTCGGCGGAATCGCTGTCTTCGGCGGAATCACTGTCCTCGGATGAATCACTGTCCTCGGCTGAATCACTGTCCTCGGCTGAATCGCTGTCCTCGGCTGAATCACTGTCCTCGGCTGAATCGCTGTCTTCGGCTGAATCACTGTCCTCGGATGAATCACTGTCCTCGGATGAATCGCTGTCTTCGGCTGAATCACTGTCCTCGGATGAATCGCTGTCTTCGGCTGAATCACTGTCCTCGGATGAATCACTGTCCTCGGATGAATCGCTGTCTTCGGCTGAATCACTGTCCTCGGCTGAATCGCTGTCTTCGGCGGAATCACTATCTTCGGCTGAATCGCTGTCCTCGGCTGAATCACTGTCTTCGGCGGAATCGCTGTCCTCGGATGAATCGCTGTCCTCGGCTGAATCGCTGTCTTCGGCTGAATCACTGTCCTCGGATGAATCACTGTCCTCGGATGAATCACTGTCCTCGGATGAATCACTGTCTTCGGCTGAATCACTGTCCTCGGCTGAATCACTGTCTTCGGCTGAATCACTGTCCTCGGATGAATCGCTGTCCTCGGATGAATCACTGTCTTCGGCTGAATCACTGTCCTCGGATGAATCGCTGTCCTCGGATGAATCACTGTCTTCGGCTGAATCACTGTCCTCGGATGAATCACTGTCCTCGGATGAATCACTGTCTTCGGATGAATCACTGTCTTCGGCTGAATCACTGTCTTCGGCTGAATCGCTGTCTTCGGCTGAATCACTGTCCTCGGATGAATCACTGTCCTCGGATGAATCGCTGTCCTCGGATGAATCGCTGTCCTCGGATGAATCGCTGTCCTCGGATGAATCACTGTCCTCGGATGAATCACTGTCCTCGGATGAATCGCTGTCCTCGGATGAATCACTGTCCTCGGATGAATCACTGTCCTCGGATGAATCGCTGTCTTCGGATGAATCGCTGTCTTCGGATGAATCACTGTCTTCGGCTGAATCACTGTCTTCGGATGAATCACTTGCTTCTTCAGAAGCTAAATTCCTATCAGACTCTGAATCTTGTGTTGAATCACTATCTTCGGCTGAATCACTGTCCTCGGATGAATCGCTGTCCTCGGATGAATCACTGTCTTCGGCTGAATCACTGTCCTCGGATGAATCGCTGTCCTCGGATGAATCGCTGTCTTCGGCTGAATCACTGTCTTCGGCTGAATCACTGTCTTCGGATGAATCACTGTCCTCGGATGAATCACTGTCTTCGGCGGAATCACTGTCTTCGGCGGAATCGCTGTCCTCGGATGAATCGCTGTCCTCAGCTGAATCGCTGTCCTCGGATGAATCGCTATCCTCGGATGAATCACTGTCCTCGGCTGAATCACTGTCTTCGGATGAATCACTGTCCTCGGCGGAATCACTGTCCTCGGATGAATCGCTGTCTTCGGCGGAATCGCTATCTTCGGCGGAATCACTGTCTTCGGCTGAATCGCTGTCCTCGGATGAATCGCTGTCCTCGGCGGAATCACTGTCCTCGGCGGAATCGCTGTCCTCGGCGGAATCGCTGTCCTCGGATGAATCGCTGTCTTCGGCGGAATCACTGTCTTCGGATGAATCACTGTCTTCGGATGAATCGCTGTCCTCGGATGAATCGCTGTCCTCGGCGGAATCACTGTCCTCGGATGAATCACTGTCTTCGGATGAATCACTGTCTTCGGCGGAATCACTGTCCTCGGATGAATCACTGTCCTCGGATGAATCACTGTCCTCGGATGAATCACTGTCCTCGGCTGAATCGCTATCTTCGGCGGAATCGCTTGCTTCGGCGGAATCACTGTCTTCTTCTGAGTCGCTTGCTTCGGCGGAATCACTATCCTCTGCTGAATCACTATCTTCAGCAGAGTCGCTTGCTTCGGCGGAATCACTGTCCTCGGCTGAATCACTGTCTTCGGATGAATCACTGTCCTCGGCTGAATCACTGTCCTCGGATGAATCGCTGTCTTCGGCTGAATCGCTATCTTCGGCGGAATCACTGTCTTCTTCTGAGTCGCTATCTTCGGCGGAATCACTATCTTCTTCCGAATCACTATCTTCGGCGGAATCACTGTCTTCTTCTGAGTCGCTTGCTTCGGCGGAATCACTATCCTCGGCTGAATCGCTATCTTCAGCAGAGTCGCTTGCTTCGGCGGAATCACTGTCTTCGGATGAATCACTGTCTTCTTCTGAGTCGCTATCTTCGGCGGAATCACTATCCTCGGCTGAATCGCTATCTTCAGCAGAGTCGCTTGCTTCGGCGGAATCACTGTCCTCAGATGAATCACTGTCTTCGGATGAATCACTGTCTTCGGCGGAGTCGCTATCCTCAACAGAGTCACTCACATCTTCAGAATGATGCAAGTATTTATATTCTGAATCTGAATCTTCAGCGGAATCACTGTCCTCAGATGAATCACTATCTTCAGTCGAATCGCTAACTTCTTCAGAATTGCTATCTTCAACAGAATCACTATCTTCGGCGGAATCGCTGTCCTCGGCAGAGTCACTATCTTCAGCGGAATCACTGTCCTCAGATGAATCGCTATCTTCTACGGAATCGCTGTCCTCGGATGAATCGCTATCCTCAGCGGAGTCACTGTCCTCGGCAGAGTCACTATCTTCAGCGGAATCACTGTCCTCGTGAGAGTCACTATCTTCAGTAGAATCACTGTCTTCGGCGGAATCACTGTCCTCGTGAGAGTCACTATCTTCAGTAGAATCACTGTCTTCGGCGGAATCACTGTCCTCAGCAGAATCGCTGTCCTTGGCAGAGTCACTGTCTTCAGCGGAATCACTGTCCTCGTGAGAGTCACTATCTTCAGTAGAATCGCTAACTTCTTCAGAATTGCTATCATCAACAGAATCGCTGTCCTCGGCAGAGTCACTATCTTCAGTAGAATCACTATCCTCGTAAGAGTCACTATCTTCGACGGAATCACTGTCCTCATGAGAGTCACTATCTTCGGCGGAATCACTGTCCTCAGATGAATCACTATCTTCGGCGGAGTCGCTATCCTCAACTGAGTCACTCACATCTTCAGAATGGTGCAAGTATTTATATTCTGAATCTGAATCTTCTTCTGAGTCACTGTCCTCGGATGAATCGCTATCCTCAGCGGAGTCACTATCCTCGGCAGAGTCACTATCTTCAGCGGAATCACTGTCCTCGTGAGAGTCACTATCTTCAGTAGAATCACTGTCTTCGGATGAATCACTGTCCTCAGACGAATCGCTATCTTCGGCGGAATCACTGTCCTCGGCAGAGTCACTGTCTTCAGCGGAATCACTGTCCTCGTGAGAGTCACTATCTTCAGTAGAATC
>NZ_BLLI01000033.1 GCF_011170085.1 Pseudolactococcus hodotermopsidis
CATAACGAAAGTTTAACAGATTTTTTATGAAAATTAAAGCGGTTAGGGAAATAATCGTCTGAAATAGCTATTTAACTTGTGAAATTTCGGAATTTGTCGGATAAATTAAATTTATGAAATGACCGTGATCAGTTACTTGCTTTATAGGGGAAAGGAGTTTCCCACACGATTTGACAAAGAGCCTAATTTTAACACAAAGGAGTCATGTACGCTAATACACGACTCTTTTTTGCACCTAACGGCGCGTGTGTGGACAAGCTGTCTAGGTTACTTGTCCTTGTTCATCATCTTGCCAATATTGAGAAGTATTTTGGCAAGAGATAAAATCTGATAAAGTAATACTCAGCAACTCATGGCATTTTAGCACAAACCTAACATTTCCAGATAACATTGATAACAAGTGTCTTTATCCTTAGCTTGCATTGCTTTTAGGATACACCAATGCAAGTCCTCGCCCTCGTGAAGGGTGTACTGTTGAATGTAAATCTCATTCAAATACAAGGTATGCGCCCATATTTTTTGGGCGACAAATTCATAAGTTGAAATCAGAATCTCATTTCTCGTCATCTTGCAAATCGCCAAATGAAACTGATAATCAAGCTCCGAATGTCTTTTCAAGTCATTTTCAGCCATGGCTTGATCCATATTTCGCAGTATCTTTCTTAGTTTTTTATAATCAGCTGCTGTCGCTTTTGTCATTGCCAAATTGACAATCGCTACCTCATTTGTCAGCCGATACTCAGAAATTTCCCTCACATCATTTTCAGATAATCGCGTTTCCAAGCGTACTTGAAACGCTTCCTGCGTTTGCGTGGCACGAACAAAACTCCCTTTCCCTACGCGAATCTCAATCAAGCCAACATTTTCCAACTTTTGCAAGGCTGTGCGAATCGAATATTTGCCAACACCAAGCTGTTCAACCAAACTGCTTTCTGACGGCAATTTATCGCCGACTTTTAGATTGCCAGACACAATTTCAGCTTTTAGCGTCTCGAAAACTTGCGCCGATAAACTCTTTTTCTCAATTTTTTTCATGAAATCGTCTCAATCCTCGCTTTACTCAACGCCTCATCGGAAATTTCTTGCCCAATACCAGGCAAATCTGGCGCTGTGATATAGCCATCAACTGGCTGATAATCATATCGACACTGGGCAATATTGAACGGTGTCGTATTTGTGATATGATGTTCGTGAATCATGAAATTTGGAATCGCAGTCTCCAAATGCAGACTAATCGCCACACTAAGCGGACTCGAACAAACGTGCATTTGTACACTAAGGTCATAAATATGCGCCATATCACAAATTTTCTTAGCCTCAGTAAGTCCGCCACAATTGCCAATATCGGGCTGAATAACGGTCAAACTCTGATTGTCAATAAAGGGCTGAAAGCCCCAACGCGTATAAGAACGCTCACCAGTTGCGAGTGGCACAGAGGTCTGGTGCTGAATTTTCTCAAAAACTTTTGGATTGAGCGGCATCGTCGGTTCTTCGAGAAACATAACATCATACTTTTCACATAATTTTGCAATCTGTAAGCCCGTTGCCGCGTCCGTCATGGCGTGATTTTCAACAATAAGATCGATGTCATAGCCGACTTCATCACGGACAGCTTTCATTCTTTCTTCGACCAATGTCATCATTTTTTTAGACAAGTAACCTGTCGCAGCCTCGTGAGACAACATATCGCCATTTTCATCAAAGCGCATGAAATTTGCTTTGACAGCAGTATAGCCTTGGTCAACCGCCTTGCGTGCCGCCTGTGCATAAAACTCGGGCGCACCACTTGGCGCTTTCAGCGGATTAAAAGTCTCTGTCGCCCAACCAAATTGAATCTGACTGGCATAGCAACGTAGAGACTCTCGCTGTTTCCCGCCCAAAAGTTTGTAAAGTGGCAGATTCAAGGCCTTACCTTTGATGTCCCAAAGGGCAATATCAATGGCAGAAATCGCCGATAGCTCAATCGCACCATTTCCTTGCGCCCAAAATGACGACTTGAACAATTTCTCCCAGATAACCTCATTGTCAAAAGGATCCCTACCAATAATCATCGGTGCCAAATCTTTTATCAGCTCATATGCCGCATTGGCACCTGTTCCAATGGCAATCGCCGCCTCGCCATAACCGTAAATTCCCTCGTCTGTGTTGACCCGACAAATAATCGGGCGATTTTTTGAATCTGGATCTTGTTCCAATGCCATGACATCTACGCTTGTAATTTTCATCTTGATATTCTCCCTATTCTCAAGCCATCTGTTATCAGCTATCTGATAGGTTAATTATATCTAATTCATTAGCTAAAGTCAATGAAAAAATAAGTTCTCTCGAACTTACCTTTTCATTTGTAGGGACTAACAGGATTTCTCTTTAATGAAAAATGGTCAGGTACGTAGTCCACACCGCCTTTGACAAAAGGATTACAACGTAAAATGCGAGCCATTCCCATAATAAGACCCAAGAAACCATGTTTTTGAATGGCAACAATCATATAGTTGGAACAAGTCGGATGATAACGACAAGCACCTGGTAACAAGGGAGAAATGGCGATTTGATAAAATCTGACTGGCGCAATTAACAAATTTTTAATCATAAACTCGCCAAAATATCAGCAACAAGCAACTCAATTGTCAGATGATACCGCTCGTAAAGTGTATCAAGCGGAACCGAATCGTTAAATTCTTTATCAGCGCCGAAATTCAAGACTTTAACATCTGATTTACCAAGAAAGGCACTGACTTTTTCGCCAAATCCACCCGCAAGAACACCATCTTCAATTGTCACAATGAGGTCATGAGTACTTGCAAGTTCTGTCAAAGTTACCTTGTCAAGGTCTCCTGCGAATAATGGATTGACAAGGGTTGCTGAAATGCCTGATTTTTCAAGTTCCAAAACAGCTTTTTCTGCATGACTAAACAAGCCGCCAAGTCCTAGAATTGCGACTTTTTCGCCAGTTTTAACGACATCATACACTGGCTTTTCAAATGTTTTTAGTTTACTTAAACGGTGTACTACACCATGTTCTGGCATAAAAATGATAACTGGCTGATCAGTTTGTGATATTCCCCATGCTAACATCGCAAGCAGCTCCTCTGACGAGGTTGGCGCAAGTGTCACGAGATTAGGGATATTGGTTATCATACCAAGACCGAAATCTCCTTGATGTGTCACATCACTGCCGTCAATTTTATTGCCCTTGACAATCACAATAGCTGGTTCATTATTAATCGCCAAATCATGCCAAAGTTGGTCATAAGCACGTTGCAAAAAAGTTGAGTTATGGAAAATAATCGGGCGTGCACCACCAGCAGCAAGCGCTCCGCCGTAAGTAATTGAGTACTGCTCAGCAATCCCAACATCCACATAATTATGTGGATGACGACTTTCAAAGTCTTTAAGATTGAAAATGCCTGGAATCGCAGCATTTATCGCAACTAATGGCACACCATCAGCCAATTTTTCATCCATAAAATCATTGACAATCTTGACAAAGTTTTCGCCATCATTAGTGTTAGTTGGGCTAAGACCTGTTGCCTTGTCAAATGGAGAATGCCAATGCCAAGCGATTTTATTGTCAAGTGATGGGGTATAACCGTGACCTTTTTCCGTGTGAATATGGAGAACGATTGGATGGTCAATATCTTTGACCTCTTCAAATAATGCAACGAGTGCCGCCATATCATGACCATTTTCCAGATAGCGATAATCAAGATTGAAGGCTTTGAAAATATTGTTGGTGCTTGTCCCATTTGAATTGCGCAAATCAGCTAGACTTTTGTAGAGACCACCGTGATTCTCAGCAATTGACATCTCATTATCATTAGCGATAATAATCAGATTTTTGGTGTAATCTCCTGCATTATTGAGTGCTTCAAGCGCTAGACCGCCACTGAGCGAGCCGTCACCGATGATAGCGATGACGTTTCCTTTTGTACCTGTTAAATCGCGCGCGTGCGCTAGCCCAACAGCATTAGCAACTGAGGTTGAGGTATGACCAATCGTGAAGAAATCATGCGCACTTTCAGCTTGGCTCGTAAAGCCCGTCACATCATGAAAATGACCGTCAGTAAAGCCACTTTTACGACCTGTCAAAACCTTGTGTGGGTAACTTTGATGGCTAACATCCCAGATAAATTTGTCAACTGGTGAGTTAAAAACTTTGTGTAAGGCAACGATCATCTCAACAACCGCCATGTTAGGACCAAAATGTCCACCAACTTTTGAAACTTTGTCAATAATTAACGCCCGTACATCATCTGCAAGTTCTGTCAGTTGTGAAATTGTAAAATTCTTGAAATCTTTTGGTTCGTTTACCTTTTCTAAAATAGACATTGTATCCTCCGAAAATAATATAGTTTTTATTCCTAAACCTATTTTAACCTATTTTCTGAATTTTGTCTGTTTTTAAAGATGAAAAAACTCCCTGTCAAATAGGGAGTCAAACTTTCAATTTCACAATAAACTTCGTACCTTTTGGTTGATTATCTTGGACATCAATCTTGCCACCACATGCTGTAACAATTTGCTTGGCAAGTGAGAGACCGAGACCAAAACCGCCTTTTTGACGTGTTCGCGCCTTGTCAACGCGATAAAACCGATCAAAAATTTTCTTCTTATCAGCATCAGAAATACCAAAACCATTGTCAGTAGTCGTAATCGTTAGACTTTGACTTGACTTTTCAACTTTGATGTTGATTTGGCTATCGGTATCTGAATATTTGACCGCATTGTCAAATAAAATCGTCAGTAATTGTTTAATCAAAGCTTGATCAAGCTTGACTTTCCCAAAAAATTGGACTGAGCTTGTGAATTGTCGATTTGAATTTTCTGCTAAAAGTGCATAATTGTCAAAAATCGTCTCAAAATATTTTTTATCAACTTCGCTTAGCTCAACTTTTAAACCGTCATCACGTTTGGCGAGATTGAGTAAATTACTGGTCAAAAGCCGCATATTGCGGACTTCTGCTAGACTTTGAGAGATATTTTCACTTTGGTCAATAATTGTGGCATTAGGCTTCTGAAACAGGAGTTCTAGTCGATTTTGTAAAATCGCAAGCGGCGTTCGCAGTTCATGACTAGCATTTTCAACAAAATTTTTCTGCTTTTCATAAGCCGAAATAACAGGTTTCATTGACCATTTTGAAAGATAAATGCTGGCACCTAAAGAAATAAACCAAAAAGCAATCATTGTCGTCAAAATGATGATTTTGCTACGCGCAAGACTGTCTGCAAGCTGATCAACATTGACCAAGATTTGGATATAGGCGATATTGGTCTGTAAACCTGTCAAATCAGCTTTCAACAAAATCGTTCGATAAAGTAAATCAGCACCATTATAAGGATTTTTTACGATAATATTTCTGAGTTTATTAATCGTTGCTGGGCGAAACTTGATACTATCAGCAATCGTTACTCTTTCGTTATCGGATTTGAGGATATGACCGTTTTTATCGTAGAAAAGTGTCGTCTGATTGGGTGAAAAATTTGACACTTCTTGAATATGTGTAATCGCATTCTCACCATTTTCTGAATTTTCTGGCAAAACTTCATGTACAAAAAAAGTTGCAATATCATAGTCATGCCTTGCATTCATCACTAATTGCTCATGATTTTCAGACAAATTTTTGATTGATTCGTCCGTTGACTTATAGATACCAGTCGTCAAGGTTTGTAAGATAATAACCGAAAGCGCCACAAAAATCGCCGTGAAAACGACAAAAAATTGCAAAAAATTCTTGCCGTCAGACTTTAAAAAACTTTTAATATTATTTTTCTTCTGCCATTTCTTGATGATTTTTTTCATAATCCCCTTAATCTAATGTTATAATTAGGCGCAATTATAGAAACTTCAATCTAACAACTGAATTGACATTATCTCAAAATATAGCCGACATTACGCAAAGTAGCAAGATTTTCAGCAAATTCTGTATTTTTAAGTTTCTTGCGCAATTTTGACATATAAACTTCGACCACAGTCACCGTTGTATCTGAATCAAACCCCCAAATTCGATCAAAAATTTGTTCTTTAGGTAAAATAACATTGCGATTTTGTAGAAAATAAACAAGCAAATCAAATTCTTTCCCCAAAATCTCAACTGGCTGACCGTCGACCGTCACATGATTGTTGGAAGTGTTAGCAACCAGTTCGCCATATTTGAGCAACGCCGTATCTTCAAGTTTACCTGAACGCTTGAGTAGTGCTTGAATCCGCGCCTTTAGCTCATCCAGATAAAAAGGTTTGGTCAGATAATCATCAGCACCAACATCAAAACCGTGCATTTTATCATCAAGACTTTCCTTAGCTGTCATGATAAGAACAGGTGTTTTGATACCTTTTCCACGTAATTCAGTAAGAACCTCGAAACCATTTTTTTCAGGTAGCATTAAATCAAGTAAAATGATGTCGTAAATATTCATCTCGGCTTCATACAAGCCTTCAGCGCCATCGAAAACCTGCACAACATCAGCAAAATTTTCCAAAAAATCATAAACCGAATTTGACAAAGACAGGTCATCTTCTACTAATAAAATTTTAATCATTTAAATTCCTCACTTTTTATGAATTTCTTGACTTCCTTCATTTTACTCTATTTTACCTGATTTTTCTTAAATTAACCTGAAGAAAACAGTTTATTTCTAGCTTAACGTTTTCAAAATAGAGTTAGCACAAATAATCTTGCCCAAAACTTTCTTGATATAGCGTTTCAACAACTTTTCCAGTCGCAATCGTTAGTTCTGGTGTCATGATCGGACTTGTCAAATTACCATTTTTTAGACAGGCGGCAACATGCGCAATTTCAAAGACAAACTCGCTGTCATGTGGCAAATCAATTTTTTGCGTTTGCCACTCAGTTTCGATAATCGCGCGATCCGTTTTCCAATAATCTGGAATCGTGATTTTCCCTTTAGTACCATAGATAACCATCCGACTTTCCAACTGAAAACTCGTTGTAATCAGTGAACTCATCATTAGATTGCCTTTGGTCACAATCACTTGCCCTTTTGTATCAGATTTCCCTTTCAAATGTGTCAGATAACCATTAACAGAATCAAAACCAGTGCCAAACAAGTACTGCAAAACGCTCAAAGGATAGGAGGCACTGCCAATGTATGCGCCACCGCCAGCTGTCGCTTCCTCAAACCATGGGATTTCTTCAACACCAGGATGTGACTGTTGCGCATCAACCCACTCAATTTTACCGATTTTACCCGAGTCAATTGCTGCCTTAACTTTTTGAATGACGGGCAAAAAAACAGCTTTTTGTGCTTCCATTAGAAAAACATTATGCTTGTGAGCTAAAGCAAATAGCGCCTTGGCCTCACTCGTTTTCAGGGTAAAAGGCTTTTCTAATAAAACATTTTTCCCCGCTTCAATCGCCAATTTAGCACCTTCAAAATGCCCCTTATTCCATAAAGGAATATAGATAACATCAAGTTCTGGATCTGCTACTAAATCTTCATAGGTCGCGTGAACAACAGGAATATCAAGCTCCTCTGCCAATTTTTGCGTTTTCATTATATCTCTTGTTGCAAGCGCTTGCGCTAAACTTTCATCGCTTTGCTTTAAAGCTGTCACAAATCTTGGCACAATGCTTGCACCGCCCATAATACCATATTTTAATTTCGTCATTTCCATACCTCTATTTAAGTGATATTCATATTATATCATAAAATATAAAAATCGTGCAGAACGCGTTAATCTGCACAATTTTCTAGCTAAATTTATTCTTCAATTTTATTAGCCGCTGCAACAAATGGCATCCAGATAACAAATGAGGCTGCCATTGCAATCAAGGTTACGATAATGGCGCGCCAGTCGAAACCTGTTGCCATGAAAGCATTAAGAATCGGCGGTGTAACCCATGGGACACTGAGTGTTACTGGTGCAACTAGACCCCATGCTGTTGCATAATAAGCAATAAGAACTGAGACAACTGGTCCTAAAAGTAATGGAATGAAAAGAATTGAGTTCAAAACGATTGGCAAACCAAACATGACTGGTTCCATAATATTAAATAAGCCTGGTGCAATACCGAGTTTGGCAACTGTTCGATAATCAGGTCGTTTACTGAGCCACAAAATGGCAATCAAGAGCGTAATTGTACCGCCTGAACCGCCAAACCATGCGAAAGCATCCCATGAACCGCGTGTCCAAAGCGTGACATATTCACCATTTATAGCATGTTGCTTGTCAATCGCCCCCTTGGCAACCAACTCTTTAATGCCGTCAAGATGAATACGATGGTAAAGCTCCATATTATCATACTGAAGCGGCAACCAAATACCATCGAGAGCAGCAGCCAGAACATTTGGCCCATGAATACCAAAGAACCAAAAAAGTGAGACAAAAAAAGTGACGAGCAAAATTGAAACAATACTTTGAGATAAAGCTTGGAAAGGTTCAGCGATATATTTGGCAATGAGATAAATCAGTTCATGACCAGTCAAACGTTCCAAAACATAGTAAATAATAGCAACAAGATACACAGCAACAATTGTTGGAATAATTGCCAAAAAGGCTTTTGATACTGCTGGTGGTACTTGGTCAGGCATCTTGATTGTGATGTCAGCCAACATGAGTTTAGCGTAAATAATGACAGCAAGTGCGCCCATGATGATAACGGTAAAGTAAGCACCCGCGTCAAGTTGCGCCGCCGCAAACATTGGTTTCCAGTTATTCAACCCCTCAGCGGCGATATTTTTATTAATCGTTGCAAGCGCTTTGTCAGAAAGCCCAACTGTAACTTTGCCAAGGATATTTGGTAGACCTGCAAAAAGAGCTGCAACACCAACAATTCCGCCTGCAAGTTCATTGACTTTATAGGCTTTCGCTAAATTATAGCCCCATGAAAAGGCAAAAATAAGACCGATAATGGTTAAAGTACCTTGCGAAACAAGCGATGAAACAGCATTGATTTCGTTGAGAATAGGGACTTTTGACACATCCCAAGATGTGTCTTTAGCGTGAACTAATTGTAGAATAGATGACGGAAATGTTCCGACGATTGCGGAAATCATGGTTGCAATAGCACCCGCCATTGTTGCTGGTAACATACCAACAAATGAATCACGAAGCGCAATCAAATGTTTTTGACCACCAATTTTGACAGCAATTGGTACGATATGTTTTTCCATCCAAGCTGTTAGGGCATTCATCATTGAATTTTTCTCCTTTATTTTAAAAACGCGTTTTCTTATGTTTAAAATTATATAGTTTTAATGAATTTTTGTCAACCTATTTTTTATAAATTAGTAAATTTTTGTTTATTTATATACATTTAACGATGTTTTAAAATATATAGTTTAAAAAGCCATATCACAAATAAATGTCATAAGGCTTTTTCGTATATCAACTTAATCAAGTAAAATCAGCAAAATCACTAAAGTCATCGTCTGCTACTTCAACTTCTCCATTTTCATCTTCAACAGGCATTGTATTTTCATACAAACTGAGAAAAGGAATGTAGATAAAAACTGAAATGACAAGGACGACAAGTTGCAAGATGACATTGCGGAAATCGCCACCTGAGGCAAAGAAAGCGTTTAAAAAGGGTGGTGTTGACCAGTGGACGTAGACAACAATTCGGCTGACCAAGTCAAGTGATGTCGCAATATAGGCGATAATCAGTGATACCATTGGCGCTAAAACAAATGGAATCATCATGAACGGGTTAAAAACGATTGGAAAGCCGAAAATAATGGGTTCATTGATATTAAAAATTGACGTTGGCAGGGTCATTTTGCCAAATGTTCGATTTGATTTCCGTCTGGATAGGAAGAAAATAACGATAACTAGCGCTAAAGTTTGACCTGTACCACCGATATGACCGTACAAATCACGAAATGGCGTTGTAATAATATGCGGAATCGCTTGATGTGCTGCAAATGCTTCAGCATTTTCATTTGTCGCAAGCGTTAATATCGGGTCAACAAATGGTGTCACACCTGTTGGATGAATGCCGACAGAAAATAATAGAATACCGATACATTCCAAAACAAGGAAACCAACTGGATGTGTCGTTAAACCAAGTAAAGGTTTTTGAATCGTGTTATTGATTAACTCTTGTAATTCTTGTCCAGAAATTTGATGAACAAAGAAGGTAAACGCCGCAAAGATGATTAAGGTAAAGGCGATTGGAAAGAGGGAATTAAAGGATTCAGTAACTGCTTCTGGCACATTTGACCCCATATTGATTTTAAATTTGGCACTTTGCAAAAATTTCGCATATAATTCTGTTGCAAGCATGGCGCAAAGAATGGCAATCAGCATTGTCTGCGTGCCAAAAGCTGATGAGGCGATAGCGCCTGGCACCTCTACTAAATTGTCAAGTTCAGTAATTGAGAATTTAGTCGCCATTGGTAGCGTGATAAAAAAGGCACCCAAAGCCACTGAAATGGCTAATCCAGCATTTGGCAACTTACGAGATTTAGCGATAGAGTTTGAAATCAAGACGATAACGATAACCGAGAAAATGTTCATGCTACCATTAATAAGACGAGCACCAAAACCTTGAATCGTTGTCAAAAGCGCTGCATCAACGACTTTACCAAGTAAAAAACCATCTGGTGCTAAGATAACATAATTGATGAGAATCATAATTCCAGCGATAAATAGGAATGGTAATGAGGTCACAAAGCCGTCACGCAAGGCGCGCATGTGCATTTCTGAGGCAACTGTTTGCGCATAGTCATTGACTTTGGAAATAAAACTTTTTTTCTCTTTTGTTTGTGTAGACATAGTTTTCCTCCTTAATTTGAACTTCAAGCTAACTTTCTACGAAAGTTTGCGCCTAGGGCGCATCGCTTTTTAGTATCATGTTTTTAATTTTAGATGTCTTGATGTTTGGAGCTAACAACTTAACGATTAGCAGATCGCGCCATACGAACAAATGTGTGACGTTGACCACGAATAGCAATTGAAGCATTATAAATCGTTGTTGGAACAGGCATACCTGCAACACCTGCATCCCCAAGCTCGAAAACATCAGCGCCTGCACGTTTTGCAGCAAGTGCGATAGCTTGAATTGTTTCCTTGTCAGTCCCTTCTTGTGATGTGCCGACAGTTGTTGACACCAAAGCACCGGCCGCACGAAGCGCCAAGATAAGCTCAGCCAACTTGTCCTCAGTGACACCTGCAACAGCACCAGGTGCTGGTAAGGTCAGCATATCAACACCTGCATTAACATAGGCAAGCAAGTTCTCAAGTTTCAAATCAGCGCCGTGGCTGACGACTGGGTTGAGCATGAGAAAACCGTCGTAGCTTGCGCGCGTGAGTTTAATGTCAGAAATAATCCGTTCGGGTGTTGCTTCAGGTTTCACGTAAGCTGTCAATGATAGGAAATCAGCCCCCTTATTCAAGACTTCGGCAAGTGATTCAACTGTCAAACGTTTGAAATCTGAGCCACCGTCAGCAATTTCCAAATTGACACCGATACCTGTACCAGTTAATTTTCGGACTTCTGACAAATGTTTAATAGTGCCTAAACCAGCTATTTTCAATGTTTGAACATCAATTCCTTTGAGTAACAAAAGGTCCGCACCAAATGCTGCAGCCATTTCGCCATTGGTTACTTCAGGATATAAAGGCGCATTCTCTGCTGCCAAATTGACTAAAATAACACGACCTTCAGAAGATTTAATCGCCTCTTTGATTGCCAAAGGTGTTGTTGCTTTGCCGAAATCTGATGCTGTACAAGCTAAAATTCGATTCATAATTAGAGTTCCTCCACTTTATAAACACTTGGACTTGGCGCATTGAAGCCCGCCTCCAAAATTTGAATATTCGTTAGCGCTTCTTCGTCAGAAACAAGTTTTTCAGCACCATTTTTGATTGTTTCATAAACTGAGTCATAGTAACGTCCATAATCGCCAAGCGGTGTTTTAATTTGCTTTTCAATCCAATCACCATTTGAATTGCGATATTTGGCAATGCCGTAATACATGACAGAATCTTCACCGAAACCAGCAGCATCAGGCATCACACCAGCTTTGAGATCATTTTCTTGCTGATCTTCGCCATATTTGATAAATGAACCATTACTACCATGCACGATAAAACGCGGATAGTCACTCGCTACAACGTGGTTCGTCTTGACTTTAACCTTGAGCGTATTGCCATAATGCAAATCAACGTCGAAATAATTGTCAACAGCACCTGCAACCTCATTGTTGCGAATATCGTAAGCAACGGTATCTGGGCGACCAAAAAGTGCAATCATGCGATCCATGGTATGAATGCCAAGACCATAGAACGAGCCATTTTCCTTGACACCAGATTCAGTAAAACTATTTGGGCGGTAGTAGTCAATATGCGTTTCGACTTCATTAATGTTGCCAAGGAAACCTTGTGCAATGACTTGTTTAACTGCCAAATAATCTCCGTCAAAACGACGATTTTGATAAGGCATGACAAGCACGCCTTTTTCACGACCAAGTGCAAATAATTCCTTGGCATGTGCCACCGTATCACAGAAAGGTTTTTCAACAATAACCGATTTTCCTGCTAAAATCGCTTGTTTGGCAAGCTCATAATGCGTGTGAGCTGGTGTACAAATCGTAACGAGTTCAATTTCATCATCAAAAAGCAAGTCGTTAATGTCCGTTGTAAAGTTCACGCCTTTTTCGCGATAAGGGATCGCCAATTCTTCATTGATTTTCAAATCAAAAATCGTTTTAACCTTGATGTTTTCACGTAAATTGACGTAAGGCAAATGGTAACGATTGGCACTTTTGCCAAAACCGATAAATCCTGAAACTAATGTCATTTGATATTTCCTCTTTCTTCTTTGCATGAAATGATTTTCATGATAATTTCAATGCTATTTTCATATGCCATTAATATAAAATCAAACAGAAAAAGTATTGAAAATCTGCTTGATTAAATAAGCTTGGTGTTATATTTGAACAGTATAAATTATTGTTGTGCGCGACGTTCACGAACAAGATTGAGTGCTTGTTTCAAAACAGCAGGCGCATTGACACGACCAAAATCTTCAGCGCTGATTGCTTTAACTGGTACTTTTTCGCCAATGCGTTCTGTGATTTTGTCCTCTAGGAACGCCAATTGTGGCCCTAACAAAACAACATCGGCGTTATCAGATTCGGTGTCAACACGCGGTTCAGCGACTGCCCAAATTTTGACGTCTAATTTATTGTTTTCAGCAACAGTAATCATTTTGTTGACCAAAAAGCTCGTTGACATGCCTTCGTTACAGCATAGTAGAATGTTTGTTGTCATTATAAAATCTCCTTTATTTTAAGCGCTTAGCGCAAATTTAATTACTGAAAGTCAGCAAAATCTGAAAAATCATCATCTGCTAGTTCTGTTCCATTGACATCAGCAGTTTCAGTTGCTGTGTCCATGCTGAGTTCATAGGCTTTAAGAAATGGCATGTAGATGACCACCATTAAAGCAATCAGCACTAACTGCAAAATCACATTTCTAAAGTCTCCGCCTGAGGCAACAAAACCGTTAATAAGTGGTGGCATTGACCATGGCACATAAACCGCAATACGACTTACCAAGTCCGCCGCTGTCGCAAAGTAGGCAATGACGAAGCAGATAAGTGGGCCAAAAATGAACGGAATCATAATCAATGGATTGAAAACGACTGGAAAACCGTAAATAATCGGCTCGTTGATATTGAAAATACTGAGCGGACCAGACATTTTAGCAAAATCACGATTAAACTGCTTTCTTGACACGATAAAAATCGCAATGACAAGTGCAATCGTCGAGCCAGTCCCACCGATATGCCCATACAAATCGCGAAACGGCAAAACAATGATATGCGGAATATCTAAATGATTTTTGAAAGCATCCGAATTTTCAGCCATTGCAGTCAATAATGGTGGCTCAAGAATTGGATTAACAATACCTGACGGATGAATGCCAAGTGCAAACAAAAGATTGGTAAAAAAACACAAGATAATGAACCCAGGCAAACTCGTTGTCAAGCCAACCATTGGCGCTTGAATAACTTTGTTAATCAAAGCATGGACTTCCAAATTCGTCAACTGATGAATACCAAATGAGACAAAACCAGCAACAACCAAAGTAATGATAATCGCTGTCAAAGCATTGAATGATTGAGCAACTGCCGGTGGCACGCTACCTGTCAATTTAATTTTCAATTTTTCATTTTTACCTAGCCAAACGAACAATTCAGTTGACAACATTGAGGCAAAAATTGCTACGAAAATACCTGATGTACCAAGGAGTGAAAAAGGTAAAACACCACCAACTTCGACCGCTTTTTCAGCACCATTTGGCACAACTTCATTGACTAAAGGCATGAGTGTAAAAATCACGCCAACAGCAACAGCTGAACAAAAAATCGGGTTCTCTGCTTTTCGGCTAGAGCCTAGCGAATAAGCAATCATGATAGCAATCAATAATGAATAGCAGTTTAACGAACCGTTAATAATTTTATTTCCTAATTCTTGCCAAGTGCTAAGCGTGTCGTGATTGACAAAACCAGCAATCCACCCACCGTCTGGGGAAATGATAACATTGTTGACCAAAATCAACAAACCCGCTAAAACGAGAAAAGGAACTGATGAGACAAAACCGTCACGCATTGCTCGAAAATACCGTTGTGAAGCTGCAGCTTGCGCAAAATCACTCAATTTTTTCAAGAATGGATTGGTTTGTTTGACTTCTGTTACCATAACTCCTCCTTTATTTCGCCGTCAATTCATACATTTTTTCATACATATCAATCATCTGCTCCGCCATGTCTTTCATCAAACCTGTTGTCATCAGCTGATCCTCAGCGTGCATGAACAAAATACCAAAATCAACTTTTTCACCACTTGCCTCTTTTTGAATCAAGCCAAAGTGTTCATTATGAGCAACTGCCAATTTTGTTCCTGCCTCTTTAAGCAACTCTTTTGCTGCTGCGATTTCATTGTCGCGACCTTTTGCAATCGCTTGCATGATAAAACTTTTTGATTCGCCGATTGCGGCAATCATTTGAAACGCAATAAGTTCCATTTCTTCCATGACTATTTTCTCCTTGTTATTTAAGATAACTACTTCTTTTCATTTTCTTTTAAAATTTTGTCAATCGCTTGCAATTCTTCAGTTGTAAAGCTGATATTATCAAGCGCACGAACATTTTCTTGCAACTGACTAACACGACTTGCACCAACAAGAACACTTGTAACAGCAGCATCGCGAAGTTGCCAAGCAATCGCAAGCTCCGCCATCGTTTGATGACGCAGTTCAGCAATTTTTTGTAGCGCACGAACAGTCGCCAAATTCTTCTCAAATGTCGCCTCATCCGTCAAAGCACCTTTGCGTGACACACGAGAATCTTTCGGAATGCCATTTAGATACCGCCCAGTCAGCTGCCCTTGCGCCAAGGGACTAAAGGAAATATTACCAATCCCCTCGTCAGCCGTTGCCGCCTTCAACGTCGACTCAAACTCGCGTTCCAGCATGTTATACTTCATCTGATTGATGATAAAAGGTGTTTTTAGCGCCTTGAAAATGGTGCTGATGTTTCTTGCCTCGTCGGCAGAATAGTTTGAAATACCGATATACATTGCCTTGCCACTACGAACGAGTGAGTCAAGTGCAACTGCTGTTTCTTCAAGTGGCGTTTCAGGATCATAACGATGATGATAAAAAATATCAACATAATCCAAACCGAGCCTTTTGAGACTGGCATCACAACTTGATACCAAATACTTGCGCGACCCACCGTCCCCATAAGGACCGTCCCACATGCCATAACCCGCTTTTGTCGAAACAATTAGCTCATCACGATAACCTTGCAATTCTTCCTTGAAAATCAGACCAAAATTCCGTTCAGCTGAACCACCACCATAGTTATTGGCAATATCAAAATGCGTAATGCCGAGATCAAATGCCGTCAAAATCAAGTCTTTTTGCGTTGCTAAAGGCACATCATCGCCAAAATTGCGCCAAAGTCCTAAAGAAACAGCAGGCAATTTCAGCCCACTTTTTCCAACAGAACGATAAATCATGTTATCATAGCGACTTTTGTTTGCTTGATAAGTCATATCTGTCTAACTCCTTGTTGAGATATTGAGTCAACTGATTGTCATCAATCAGCTAAAACTCACTGTTAATAAGAAAGCGCTTCCTATATTTAAAAGTATACAGTTTTGTTTTTGTTTTGTCAACATTTTTTTAAAATTATTTTTAAAATCGTTGTTTAATAAGTATTTTTCGTTTATTTTATCTATATAGTTTATATATTCACAAACAAATAAACTTTTTAAACTATATAGATATTTTTTAGGAAAATAATGGTATAATGGTAATAGCTAAGATTAGAAGTAAGGAGCCATGATGAGAACAAATACCAAATACATTGACATTTACACCCAAATTAAATACGACATTGAATCAGGAAAATATCCAATCAATGAAAAATTGCCACAAGGTCGGATTCTTGCTGAACAGTTTAATGTTAGTGAGCTAACAATTACCAAAGCCATTAATCTACTGGTTCAAGAAGGTTATATCGTTCGCCGTCGGGGTTCAGGAACATTTGTCAAAGATTTCAGCAACTCATCAATTACCAAATTCACACCACTTTCTGGAACTGCTGCCCTCCATGACGGCGATTTGACCTCAACAATCATCGGGTTTTCTGCCGAAGTTCCCACAGCATTTATCGCTGAAAAATTGGGAATTGACGCTGAAACACTGGTTTATAAAATCATCCGTCTGCGAACAATCAAAAACATTCCCTCTATTATCGAATACACTTGGATGCCGCTTGAGGTCATTCCAAACCTAACAACAAAAGAACTTCAAAACTCTATTTATAAATATATCCATGACGAGCTGAAACTAACAATAAAAAGCGCGCATGTCAAAATTTCTGGCGTTCGCCCAACGGCGCTTGAAAAAGCCTATCTGAAAATTACTGACAATGATTTTCTTCTTCAGCAAGAGCAAATCGCCTTTCTCAGCGACGGTCGAATCTTTGAGTTTTCAATTGCCAAACATATTCCAAGCGAATTCAATTTTGAAACTGTTTTAATTGCCAATGAGCATGGTTAAGACTTACAAAAACACGACTTTCAATATTGAAAATCGTGTTTTATTTAAATCTCATCCAAATTTCTTAATTCATCAAACTTGACAAACCAAATACTGTTGCGAAAATCAAGCCCCTAATCACTGTGCTGCCACAGTATTGCGAACAAGTATCAAAAATAATTTTCAGCAAAAAGATTTGCTTTTGTTCATTTTTAGATAAAATTTTTTCATGCACCGAGTAACCGCAGGGGCACATCTTTTTATTGTCTGCGATTTTATGAGCTGACAAAAATGAGCGAATCTGAGTTTTTAGAGATGCCCAACTTAGTTTCCGACAATACTACCCGAGCAAATCTTGCAACTTAGCCTCATATTTGTCAAAATCAATAAACAGACCTAGTCCGCCATACTGATCATAAGTCTCAAGCCAATCGTTATTTTCAGGCACAGTATAAGTCTCAAGCCCTTTAGTCGCATCAATCAACACCCCTGGCGCATGCGTCAACATAAACAAATCGCTAACATTGGTCGAAGTCACACCCTTTATCGTCCCCAATGCCGAACTACCTGTGAACAAGGTCAATGGATTTTTCGCACCCGACATAATCGCTGACATAACTTGTTGTTGACGTTTTGTCCGCCCAAAATCGCCCTCATCATCCTTACGAAAACGCGCATAATTCAGCAAAGTACGCCCATCCATACGCTGTTTACCAACTTTAATCGTCTGAATGGGATCTTGTTTCTCAGGTGTCCAATTCAGGTCATCGGGTACATCAACTGAGCCGACTGCTTGCCCCTCAATTGTCGCAAATTGTGCATCTATCTTGACACCCAATGGGTACAGCGAATCAATTACCGTTGCAAAACTATTGAAATTAACTAAAGCATAATATTGAATATCAATATTGAAATTTTCCTTGAGCACCTCACGCATGTAATCTGCGCCCTTATTGCCCTCCTGCTCACCGATATTATAAGCAACATTAATCTTTGTATCCGCACCATATTGACTCACACCAGGCTGATAAACTAGCGTATCACGCATAAAACTAACAAGTTTAATTTTATTATCTTTGCTGTTAATCTGCATGACCATGATTGAGTCACTGCGCGCATCGCCAGAGGTCTGAAAATCACGCTGATCAGTACCGAGAATGAGAATATTTGTCGCCCCAGATGGTGCTTTAATTCCCGCAAATTGCTCCGTTTTTAGTCCCTTAGGCGCATTCGCCTTACCACGAAAATAGCCAAAAACAAAGCAGCCGACCATGACAAGTAAAACAAGACCAAGCAATTGTAAAATTCTTTTGCCAAAGCCAACTTTTTTGCGCGTTTTTTTAGGCTTAGGAGATTTAGGTTTGACAGGTTTTCTAAAATTGGCAGAATTATTACGTTGCATTCTCGTATTAGCTGGCGGCGCTTGATTAGTTATCGGTTGCTCAATTTTCTGATAATTTCCGTCATCTTCTTGATAATACTGCGCTTCTGTATAAGTATTCTGATAGCTATTTTGGTTTTCTACCCGCAATTTTTGCCCCGTCAGCCGTTCATATTCAGCCAACTCCGCCTCATTAAGATATTTCATATTAGCGCGTAAATAGTCTATTCTTAGCTTTATTTTTTCATTCATTCCTACATTTTAACAAATTCTTTGTAAAAAGTAAAAAGAACTTTGAAAACCTGTTCAAAGTTCTTTGGCATAAGTTTCAATTCTTTCGACAACTTCAGCAATACCAATGCCTGTTGTATCAAGTAAAATGGCATCTGCCGCTTGTTTGAGTGGACTGATTTTCCGTGTCGAATCTTTGCGATCTCGCTCAGTTATCTCAAACTGCAAAGTTGTAAGTTCCGTTTCAATTCCTTTTTGCAAATTCTCCTTGAATCGACGTTCTGCACGTTCTTCAACAGATGCCACAAGAAAAATCTTCAACTCCGCATCGGGCAAAACAACCGTGCCAATATCGCGCCCATCCATGACAATACCACCATGACTTGCAATGACGCGCTGAACATCAACCAAGTACTCACGAATTTCAGGAATTGCCGCCATCCCAGAGACAGCATTGGTCACATCAGGCTGACGAATAGCCTCTGTCACGTCAACCTCACCAACATAAACAAGCTGACCATCAGATGATGCGCCAAATGAAATCGGATTTTCCTTTAAAATGTTAATCGTTTGCGCAAAATCAGCCTCGTCTAAACCATTGCTCAGCGCCACATAAGTTGCCGCACGATACATAGCACCTGTGTCCAAATAAATAATCTCGAAGTCCTTGGCAATAATCTTTGCAACCGTTGATTTACCGCTAGAAGCTGGACCGTCAATCGCAATACGAATGTTTTTTAAGTTCATTTTAGTTTAATCTCCTGTCCTGGATTGGCATACCAAGTCTCAACAGTCATGCCATTTATCTTGGCAATTTTTTCAAGCGGCACGCCTGTTCGTTGTGAAATCGTATACAAGCCCTCGCCATCCTCAACTATCGTCGTTGCAGGAACAGTCGGGTCATCTGCTTCTTCTGATTTCTCCGACTTTTCGACCGAACTTTTAACTGAGGATGTCTCCGACTTCTCCTCACTAGACCTTGATTCCTCAGCGCTAGTTGACTTACTCGTATAAAAACTCGTTGAAATCTTCGTATTATCCACAAAACGATTATTCCAAACAATAACGACGACAATGCCACCGATAATCATGAACATGAGGACAACTAGGAAAGTCAAAAAATTCGTTGATGCTTGCGACTTTTTCACTGCACGTTTTGGCTGTCCGTCCTCACGCGACTCTTGCATCGCATGGTAAATTTCATTATTCCATGGTTCGTTATTCTTCGCCATGATGTCCTTTCTTTGATATAATAGTCATATGAATCTAAAAATTTTTCCTGAAAACTGCATTGCCTGCGGACTTTGCCACACCTACAACACAATTTTTGACTACGATGATAACGGTCTAGTGCGTCTTGTCAATGAGGCGCATGACCTCACTCTCCCACACGACCCGAGCATTATCTCAGCAGCTAAAAACTGTCCAACTCAAGCAATCTTAGTTAAATCTGACTAAGTTTGCTTTTTTTGTCTTCCGCATAAAGCTCAAAATAATGATCGATGTGACCAATTAATTCTAATTCACCTTGAAAATATGAATTGATAATCAGCGCATCCACAAAATATTTTTTAGGCCATTGTCGCATATAATAAATCTTCCCCTTTGGAAAACGTTCACTATAAATCACAATCGCATGTTTACTCACTTGAATTTTAAAAATACCAGAAATTACCATTTTTCCCGCATACAATGGGACTAAACCTGGGGAAAGCAACAAATCTTCATTATCTGAAATAATGAAGTAACGTTGCAGCCCCACCCAAACAAGTATAATAAAAGCAATAAATAAGAGAAAAGAAGTCTTCGAGATTGTCATTCTTTCATACAATAAAGCTAAACTAATGAAAATCGGCGAAATCGCCAAGCACCAATAAATGATTGAAATTGACAACTCAGGTTGCCAATGATAACGCAACCTACCAAAAATTTTAATCAAGACACTGACACCCTCTCTTTTAAGATACTACTTTAATTTTATCATATTTTCTAAAATAAATCATGAAAAAAGATCAGACTGATTTCACTTACTTTGATTGTCGCTTAATTTTCTCTATTCGCTTGTCAGGGACGACCCAAAGTAAGAAAGACATCACATTGACAACCAAGCCACCGATTGGCAAAACGATTGCGATAATTAGGGCTAAAACGTTTAGACCTAAAGTTTGATAAGATTTTTTATAATCGCCTAAAATGGTCGCAACATGCGGATTGTGCGAATTTGCCTTGACCAAATTTTTGATGAGCAACACCCAAACAACATTAACCACTAAAAATAAAGTGGCGTACAATAGCTCAGGATCACGTGCCCAAATATGGTCGCCTAACCAGTTGGTCGTAAAGGGGACGAGCGTTAGCAGAAAGATAAACACGTTGTTGAGCCAAAGCGTTTTACCATTGACCAAATCAATCAACTGAAAAATATGATGATGATTACTCCAATAAATAATGAGAAAAACGAAACTGACCACATAAGCCAAAAAAACATCTTTAAGCGCCAGTAAATCAGCAAACTGTTCACCATGAATTGACGGAAATTCCAACACCAAAATCGTCATCACAATCGCAATAATTGCATCTGTGAAAGCTTCTGTTCTATTTTTATTCATCTGTCTCTCCTCAATACGATACTCAAATCTTCGCCTTATCTTCAAGTTCTTTCAAAAAACGTTCTCCGAGCTCCGAGAGCAAGCCTTTTTTATGGCGAATGTAGCCAATCTCAATCGTTTCATCTACATGTAGCGGCACACTGATAATATCATCCCCATTTAAATCGCTATTTAAAATACCAGTAGAAATCGTATAGCCATCCAGTCCAATCAAAAGATTAAACAAGGTAGCACGGTCAGACACAACAATCGACTTGTCATGGCGCGCAGTGGAGAGAATCTCTTCTGAAAAATAAAAAGAATTACGCTCGCCCTGCTCATAACTCAAATAGGGAAAAGCCACCATGTCATCTAAACTGACTGATTCATAAGCTGCAAGGGGATGATGTTTGGAGATAAAAACGTGTGGCGAGGTCGTAAACAAAGAGGTAAAAGCGATATTGTTGTCAGCAAAAAGTTTGGTCAAAACATCACGATTGAAATCATTGAGATACAACACACCAATTTCCGAGCGAAAATCACGCACATCATCAATCACTTCATGTGTCCGCGTTTCCCGAAGAATCAGCTCATAATTACGCATATCATTTTCCCGCAAAATGCTTGCAAAACTCTCGACAACAAAAGCATAATGTTGCGCTGAAACGGCGAATAATTCCTTTTTATCACGTTTATATTTATAGCGTTCTTCCAAAAGTTCAGTCTGCTCAACAATTTGCCGTGCATATGCCAAAAATTCCGCACCATCAGAAGTCAAGGTAATACCACGCGTTGAACGCGTAAAAATCTTAATGCCCATTTCTTCTTCCAATTCACGAACAGCATTAGACAAAGACGGCTGCGTGACAAATAAATGCTTAGAAGCCTCATTCATCGAACCCGTTTCGACGATTTTGATGATGTATTTTAATTGTTGTATTCTCATGGCTACTCCTTTAGCGATTGAAGAACGAAGGGATGAAGAGCTTAGGGAAGTAGCTAGGCACAACGTGGCTTAGTGGTTTTACCGCTTAGCCGTTGGGTTGGCTACTCCTTTAGCGATTGAAGAACGAAGTGATGAAGAGCTTAACGCCTACCTCAGCTACCAGACATCACCCTTTTCAATAAACTCAGAAATTCGTTATAGTTATATTTTATAACAAATTTTCAAATATGCCTAGGAAAAAGTTTTTTATCTTTCAGAGCAGCCTATTTAACAATTTTATGGCATTGTCAATTCATAAGCAAACTTGTACATACAACTAACGACACACATCTTGTTTATTAGCGACTTGTTTTTTCAAAAAATTTAATCATCATGAAAAAAGCTATTTTTTTCCAAGTTAGCGCCTTAGTTATGGCTTGACAAATTTCAAGAAAAGGGGGCATAATAGAGTGTAATCATTATTTATTACAAAAAATTTTAAGGAGGAACTTAATTTGAGTATCGGAATCGTAATTGCGAGCCACGGCGAATTTGCCGACGGTATCAAGCAGTCAGGGTCAATGATTTTCGGCGAGCAAGAAAAAGTCCAAGCTGTGACTTTTATGCCGTCTGAGGGTCCTAACGACTTGCGCGCAAAGTTAGATGCGGCAATCGCCACATTCGACACCGATGATGAGATTTTAATTCTTGCTGATTTGTGGAGCGGCTCGCCGTTTAACCAAGCAAGTGCTATTTTGGCTGAAAACCATGATCGCAAAATCGCCATCATTACTGGACTCAATCTCCCTATGCTAATTCAAGCATACACGGAGCGCATGATGGATGCAACGGCTGGCTTAGAAAAAGTCGTCGCAAACATCCTCAAAGAGGCAAAAGAGGGCATTCGTATCTTGCCAGAAGAGTTGCAACCCACTGACGTTGCCGCAGCACCTACCGAGGTCGCTCATGCTGCTGCCATTCCCGAGGGAACTGTCCTTGGTGACGGTCACATCAAGATCAATCTCGTCCGCATCGACACACGCCTACTGCATGGTCAAGTTGCAACTGCTTGGACACCTGACTCCAAGGCTGACCGTATCATCGTTGTTTCTGATGCTGTTGCCAAGGACGATTTGCGCAAGCAACTCATCGGTCAAGCCGCACCAAATGGCGTTAAGGCAAATGTTATCCCCATTCAAAAAATGATTGACGTCGCTAAAGACCCACGTTTTGGCGACACGCACGCTTTTCTCCTGTTTGAAAATCCGCAAGATGTTCTCGCAGCAGTCGAAGGTGGTGTCCCAATCAAAACAATCAACGTCGGCTCAATGGCGCATTCAACAGGTAAAACAATGGTCAATAAAGTATTGTCAATGGACAAAAAAGACGTTGAAACCTTTGAAAAATTGCGAGACCTCGGTGTCACATTTGACGTTCGCAAAGTGCCAAATGATTCAAAAGCTGATTTATTCGATTTGATTAAAAAAGCTGACGTGAAGTAAAAAGTACTTTAATGAGCGTTTCAGCGTTGTGCGCTACTCATTAAAAACTGACTTACAACTTTAGAAAGGAAGAACTATGTCTATTATCTCAATTATTTTAGTTCTCATCATCGCTTTCATGGCTGGCCTTGAAGGTATCTTAGATGAGTTCCAATTCCACCAACCTATTATTTCTTGTACATTGATTGGCCTTGTAACAGGTCATTTGGAAGCTGGTATTATCCTTGGTGGGACAATTCAAATGATGGCGCTCGGTTGGGCAAATATCGGTGCTGCTGTTGCGCCCGATGCTGCGCTTGCCGGTGTCGCTGCTGCCATTATCATGGTGCAATCTGGTAACTTTGGTACAAAAGGTATCACGGTTGCTTTCTCAACTGCCATCCCACTTTCTGTTGCAGGACTTTTCCTGACAATGTTAGTTCGGACAATCTCGGTCGGCTTGGTTCATGGCGCAGATGCCGAAGCGAAAAAAGGAAACTTTGCTGGTCTTGAGCGCTATCACTTTGTTGCTCTACTCCTACAAGGGATTCGTATCGTGATTCCTGCATTAGCCTTGATTTTAGTGCCAACTGAAAGTGTGCAAAAAGCACTTGAGGCAATGCCTGCTTGGTTGACTGATGGTATGGCAATAGGCGGTGGCATGGTTGTTGCCGTTGGTTATGCGCTCGTTATCAACATGATGGCTTCACGCGAAGTTTGGCCTTTCTTTGCCATTGGTTTTGCGCTCGCTGCTGTCAGCGACCTCAGCTTGATTGCCCTTGGTACGATTGGTCTTGCGCTTGCTTTCATCTATCTCAATTTATCTAAAATGGGTGGCAATGGTAACAGTTCATCTGGTAATTCTGGCAGTTCTGATCCTATTGGCGACATTTTAAATGACTATTAGAAAGGCTGACAAGACTATTATGAGTGAAAAAATTAAACTTTCAAAAAATGACCGTTTGGCAGTTGCTTGGCGTTCAACTTTCCTCCAAGGTTCATGGAATTATGAACGGATGCAAAACTTGGGTTGGGCTTTCTCGTTAATTCCTGCTATCAAAAAACTTTATACCAAACCTGAGGATCGTGCAGCTGCATTGACGCGTCATATGGAATTTTTCAACACCCATCCTTATGTCGCAAGTCCAATTATCGGTGTGACCCTTGCGCTCGAAGAGGAGCGTGCCAATGGTGCGCCAATTGACGACGTGGCAATTCAAGGTGTCAAAATCGGTATGATGGGACCTCTGGCTGGTATCGGTGACCCTGTTTTCTGGTTTACTGTTCGCCCAATTTTAGGGGCAATTGGTGCCTCACTTGCTTTAAGTGGTAATATCTTTGGACCTATTCTCTTCTTTATCCTTTGGAATGCGATTCGTTGGGCATTTATCTGGTATACCCAAGAATTTGGCTACAAGGCTGGTTCTTCTATCACATCTGATTTGTCTGGCGGTCTTTTGCAAGAAATTACCAAAGGGGCATCAATTTTGGGGATGTTTATCCTTGCCGTATTGGTTGAGCGTTGGGTGTCTATCAAATTTACACTTGAAGTTTCTCGCGTTAAATTATCCGAAGGTGCCTACATTGACTGGAATAAACTGGCAAGTGGGCCAAAAGGGATTCAAGAAGCCTTTAAACTAGTCGACGAAGGTCTCTCTCAGACACCCGAAAAAGTGACTTCTCTACAAGAAAACTTAGACGGTTTGATTCCAGGACTTGCTGGTTTACTCTTGACTTTTCTGTGCATGTGGTTACTCAAGAAGAAAGTCTCTCCAATTGCAATCATCATCGGCTTATTTGTCTTTGGTGTTGTGATGCACGTTTTGAACGTGATGTAAAACTTGCTAGTCGAGAAAGCTTGTCAGTTGTGACAGGCTTTTTCCATGAAAAATTGGTATAATCTAACTATGGTACAATCATTAAATACGAAAACAGCGCCACCAATTGCTGGGATTGCTTATGTTGGCATTGGTGGCAATTACGGGAAATTTCTCATTGGCGATAAGGCTTTCGAGTTTTTTAACGATGCCAATGTTGCTGACTTTATTCAAATTCCTTGGGAAACAATTGCACGAGTTGAGGGAATTGTCGCCAAGCAAAATAAAATTGGTCGACAATTTGTTATTGTACTCAATAACAAGGGGAAACGTAAAAATCATTTGCGTTTTTCATCAAAAGAATCGGGTAAAATTCTCAAACTCATTCGTGAACAGATTGGCAATGATAAAGTTGTCAAAGCCCCAACATTAATCGGGACAATCAAGAAAAAATTTAGCAAGAGAAAAAGTGTCAAGCGAAATTGAAAATGTCCCAAAAAAAGTCTAAACATGAGTTACATTTTGCTAAAGCAAAATTTGCTTTTAGATTCCATTTTTGATATCATTGAGTTATGATTTAGGCTGAATTTTCAGCTTGATATTCCAGAAGCGTCTTACCGATTCTTCTGAGATACTTTTCGAAAGATGCAAGTTTCCACGGGTGTGACTGTTGGGGAATATACTTGCGTTT
>NZ_BLLI01000034.1 GCF_011170085.1 Pseudolactococcus hodotermopsidis
TAAAATCAAGGAGATTAAACGTGTGGCTTATGGATTTAGAAGGTTTAAAAACTTTAAGAAACGGATCCTACTCATGAATAAAACCTTAATAAATTAAAAAACAAGCAACTAATCAGTTACTTGCTTTATAGGGGAAAGGAGTTTCCCACACGATTTGACAAAGAGCCACTAAACATTACTTAATTACTTAACAAAAACATTTTGACAAACTATCATTAGCTGCCAATGCTTGAAGTCGTGTCCCAATTTCACTAAGACCCAAAATCGGAATCTCTGAAATATCGACCATCACAGCATTGTGATTTTCTGTTAAGAACAAGGTTGATGTTTCTGGCGTCGCATTGACGAAGAGGACAGTATCATCTTCTGTTAATACATCATAAATCACGCTTGTTTGTTTATACTCAGCATTTGGTGTCAAATCAGAAAGCGCAATTTGTTTCACAAAGCCTTTCTTAGTGACAACCGTCAACATATCATCTGCTACAAAATTACTCACAACTTTCGCAAAGACAACTTTTTCAAATGATACAACATCATTTACCAAATCAGCGATAGGTTGACCTTTAAGCTCACTATCAAAGCTGACTTGCGCCAAATCTTTTATCGGACTGTAAATCATACGACCAAGATTTGTGAAAAGCAGAATGCTATCTGACAAACTTACTTTTTCTGCGAAGAATGTTGTTGCTTTAGCTTTGATCATCCTAACTTTATCATTCGTCACAAAACTCGCATCTGTACGATTGATGAAACCGTCAGTTCTCAAGGTTACAAGCATATCGTTAGGTTTACGACCACCAAAGTAGGCTGTCCCTGCTACACCCGCAAGCAAGCCACCTAGACCAATCATTGACATCAGACGTGAATCAGATTTAGCATTAGTATTTGGCAAGATATGGCTTTGTGATGCTGTTGGCGTTGACGTTGGTGCTGGCGTACTAGCAGTATTTGGAATCGCTGGTTCTTCTGGTGTTGGCGTTGGTGCTGGCTCTGGTACTCCCGCACCTTTCGGCGTTGGATCTGTTTCATTTGGAATACCGTCGCCATCCATATCTGAGTCAAGTTTATTGACAATGCCATCGCCATCAATATCATCGTCTTCAGCATTTGGAATGCCGTCGCCATCAACATCCAAAGGATTTTCGATTGGTAATGAAGGATTTCCTTCGACAAACGTATTATCAGGAATCAAGCTCGCCGAATTATCGCCATCTGGCGTTCTATCATAAGCATTATTAATGCCGTCGCCGTCCTTATCAACGTCTTTGGCATTTGGAATGCCGTCCCCGTCAATATCGGGATCTTGTTGATTTGGAACACCGTCGCCGTCTACATCCGTCGGATCGCCGATGAGATTGTCAACATTGCCATCATGATAGCCATTATCAATCGTATCTGCCGCACCTTCTGGTGTTTCGTCCAGTTCATTTGGAATGCCGTCGCCATCCATGTCATCATCTCTACTATTGATAATGCCATCGCCGTCAATATCTCTATCCTGACTATTTGGAATACCGTCGTTGTCAACGTCGCCTAGCTCAACGATTGGATTCATCTTATCATTTTCATGATAAGCATTATCTGGGATTAACTCGCCTGACTGATCGCCTCCTGGTGTGTCCTCATACTCATTGTTTATGCCGTCGCCATCCATATCATCGTCTTTAGCATTTGGAATGCCGTCCCCGTCAATATCTGGGTCTTGCTGATTCGGAACACCATCGCCGTCTACATCTGTTGGGTCAAGGATTGGTTTATTCAGATTACCGTCATGATAGCCATTATCGTCGGGATCTGGCGCACCGTCTGGGGTTTCGTCCAGTTCATTTGGAATGCCGTCGCCGTCACGATCTGTATCCTTACCATTGACAATGCCATCACCGTCAATGTCGTTATCCTGACTATTTGGAATACCGTCCCCGTCTACATCGCCAGGTTTCACAATTGGTTTTGCAGGATTATTATCATGGTAGCTGTTATCTGGAATCGGTTTACCCGATTGGTCACCATTTGGCGTTGAATCATAGGCATTGTTAATACCATCGCCATCAATATCATCGTCCTCAACATTTGGAATACCGTCGCCGTCTGCATCTGGGTCTTGCTGATTCGGAACACCATCGCCGTCTACATCTGTCGGATCTTCAATTGGTTTTGTCAAATCGCCGTCATGGTAACCATTATCAACTGGATCTGGTGCGCCACTAGGTGTCTCATCAAAGCTATTATTAATACCATCACCGTCACGATCCGAATCAACCGCATTTGGTAGACCATCGCCGTCAATATCTTTATCCTGACTATTTGGAATGCCATCGCCGTCTACATCGCCAGGTTTTTCAATCGGCTTCGTCAAGTCGCCGTCGTGATTCGCATTATCAACTGGGTCTGGCGCACCTTCCGATGTATCATCCGTTTCATTTGGAATGCCATCGCCATCGCGATCTTCATCTTCACCATTTAGAATACCGTCGCCATCAATATCATCGTCCACGCTATTTGGAATACCGTCATTATCAACATCCCCTGGCTCAACGATTGGTTTTGTCGGGTCATTTTCAAGGAAAGCATTATCTGGAATCAACTCACCAGATAGGTCGCCGTTTGGTGTCTTATCAAAATTATTGTTGATACCATCGCCGTCAATATCGTCGTCTTCAGCATTTGGTATACCATCGCCATCAATATCTGGATCTTGCTGATTCGGAACGCCGTCGCCATCAACATCCGTTGGATTCTCAATCGGATTAGATAAGTCGCCGTCATGATTTTTGTTATCAGTTGGGTCTGGCGCACCATTTGGTGTCTTGTCAAGCTCATTTGGAATGCCGTCGCCGTCACGATCAGGGTCCGCAGTATTTTTAATACCGTCACCGTCAATGTCGTTGTCCATACTATTTGGAATACCGTCATTATCAACATCCCCCGGCTCAGCAATAGGTTTCGTCGGGTCATTTTCAAGGAAAGTATTATCTGGAATCAACTTACCAGATTGATCGCCGTTTGGTGTCTTATCAAACGCGTTATTGATACCATCGCCGTCAATATCAACATCCTTACCATTTGGAATGTCGTCACCGTCAACATCTGGGTCTTGTTGGTTAGGAACACCATCACCATCAACATCCGTCGGGTCAAGAATTGGGTCTTTCAGATTACCGTCATGGTTGGCATTATCCTTAGGATCTGGCGCACCATTTGGCGTCTTATCCTTATCGTTTGGAATACCGTCGCCGTCTTTGTCTATATCCGTACCGTTTGAAAGACCGTCATTGTCAATGTTGTCGTCCATACTGTTTGGAATGCCGTCGCCATCAACATCGCCAGGCATCTCGATTTCATTATCGCTATCGCCATTATGCCATGCGTTATCAGGAATGTTATCCCAAGCGTGATCTGAATCATATTCTGAACCACTATCAAATACTGAATCGCTATCTTCTTGCGAATCGGAATCAGCTTCTGAATCACTGTCTTCTTGCGAATCGGAATCAGCTTCGGAGTCACTATCTTCTTGTGAATCGGAATCAGCTTCGGAGTCACTATCTTCTTGCGAATCGGAATCAGCTTCGGAGTCACTATCTTCTTGTGAATCGGAATCAGCTTCGGAGTCACTATCTTCTTGCGAATCAGAATCAGCATCAGAATCACTGATTTCTTCCGAATCTGAATCGACCTCGGAATCACTGGCTTCTTCTGAATCTGAATCTTCCTCAGAATCTGAATCCTCTTGCGAGCCTGAATCTACTTCGGAATCACTGTTTTCTTCTGAACCTGAATCTTCCTCAGAATCACTGTTTTCTTCTGAACCTGAGTCTACTTCGGAATCTGAATCTTCCTCGGAATCTGAATCGACCTCAGAATCTGAATCTTCCTCGGAATCTGAATCTACCTCTGAATCACTGACTTCTTCTGAATCTGAATCTACTTCGGAATCACTAGCCTCTTCTGAACCTGAATCTACTTCGGAATCACTGTCTTCTTCTGAACCTGAGTCTACTTCGGAATCACTGTCTTCTTCTGAACCTGAGTCTACTTCAGAATCACTGTCTTCTTCTGAGCCTGAATCTTCTTCAGAATCACTGTCTTCTTCTGAACCTGAATCTTCTTCGGAATCACTGTCTTCTTCTGAGCCTGAATCTTCTCCGGAATCTGAATCTTCTTCTGAACCTGAGTCTACTTCGGAATCACTGTCTTCTTCCGAGTCTGAATCGGCTTCGGAGTCGCTGTTTTCTTCAGAATCTGAATCCTCTTCCGAATCCGAATCCTCTTCTGAATCTGAATCCTCTTCTGAATCTGAATCCTCTTCTGAATCCGAATCAGCTTCTGAATCTGACCCCTCATCGGAATCAGATGCAGATTCAACTTCTGAATCCGAATCCTTCTCAGAATCTGAATCTTCCTCTGAATCTGAATCCTCTTCTGAATCTGAATCCTCTTCTGAATCTGAATCCTCTTCCGAATCTGAATCCTCTTCTGAATCTGAATCTTCCTCTGAATCTGAGTCCTCATCTGAATCTGAGTCCTCATCTGAATCTGAAAGATCGTCAGATTCATGTAAAGAATCTAAATCACGCGTATACTCAACCTTACCATTACCATCTACGACTTTATCTCCGCCCTCAGTAGGTTTAGGTTTTGTTGACAAATCAACATTTATTGTTTCAGAAGGTCCAGAAATCCAGCCTTGTTCGCCAGTTCTTGGTATAGTATCCAATGATACAACACCTGTATAAGGATCAACCTCTGCCAAATCATCAGCTTTTGTCGCTGGATCGTCAATCTTCTCATAAAGTGTTCTCTCAGGATGTTGATTGACATCACCATTTACAGCAAAATTTGCCAGATAAGCATCAAGTGCTACTTGATTATTTAAAACATCTGTCGGAATCGCAATCTCTTTGCCTGTTACTTTATCTTTATACCATGTGCGTGTGACTGTTACAGGAATTTCCTCAAGGATTGACGCTTTATCTCCCTCATAGTCATGCTCAATTTTGAAATTAACGATATAAGTTTCAACTACTTTCTCAGTATCATGAACTAACTGAATCGTATAAGTTTCACCACCAGCAAATACAGCATTGTCAGAGAAATTCGAGGACTTCACGATGTAGCCTTTAGCCTTGTAAGCAGCAATTCGACTAGCAATATCATACTCAGGCGAAGCGATAATACTAGTGCCTTCCTTACCAGTTACAACAACTTTATCATCTAAAATAAGACCAGTTGAGGCATCTCTAATCGTAAATGTTGCTGACTGAACGTTATCCCCAAGTCTAATATCAAGTGTTTGCGGTTTCGTATCAGCCGTTTCAGCACCAGTTGCATGATCTAAGTTATCTGTTGCATCATACTTGAAAACTTTCGCTGCTTCTTCAGAACTCAGTTTATAGCCAGCAGGAATTGTGATATTGCCCATAGCGAGCAACTCAGCATGCGTTTTCTCTAAGCCAGACGTCCCACCAGAAATACGATAAGTTGTGCCAATCTGCTTGCCATCCTTATCAACCAGTCTAACCGTCAACTCTTGTTTAACGGGTGTCACATAAAGTGTCGTTTTTGGCGTATTTTGCACCAATACTTCCGTTGTTGTCGGTTGCGCATGGGTCGTATCTAGTTTATAGCCTGTTGGGATGTTGGTCGCAGTGTAGTAAGGGTCTGTCCAGTCAATGATATTGCCAATATTAGCTGTCACAAGCCCACGTGTTGACTCCTGTTCAGAAGTTGCCACATCTGCCACATCAACAACATCCCCTGTAACAGAATTGACATATTGATAAGTGACATCATCAACGCCTTTGCCATAAACATAGACATTATAAACGTACTCAACGCCCTCCATTGGCACAATCATCCGCTCAAGCTGACCTCTAGCATTGCCATTATCAGAAAAAGTCGTCGGATCGCCCTTAGACTGTTTGTCTGCCGCCGCAATTGGGTTGACTTGCTCATCAAGCGCCCACTTATAGTTGCCAGGCATGTTATCATGAACAAAAGCCGAAACTTCAGCTGGCATTTCTTGACCAACATAATACTGTTTATGCCCTTGCGCATCTAATTGATTGACATCCAAATCTACCGTTTTCACGATATGAGCGACATCAGTTGTGCTTGTAGCACTTTGGTCAATGTAGTTGATTTTGACTGTTCCGTTTGGAATGCCGTTGGTTTGGAACTCACGAACATCATTAACATCCACAGTAGGAAGTGTTATATTGTCTCCACCAATTCGGTCAAGCGTTGCTGTATTGCCAGAAATTGTCATCTTTGCAAACTTAGTATCATTGATAGCTGGCGTTGTTCCATCGCCTTGATAAGTCGCTTCTTTCCACATATCAACTGATGAATTATCTAAGATAAATTGACCACTGGAACTTACATTAAAAATATTACTAGAGTTACTAACTAGACCCGCTGATGTTAAATTTGCAATATGCAAGGCTTTGGGCGACACAAATTTAACGATTGAATTATCACCAACATTAAAGACGTTACCTGCATTCCATTGTTGAACATCTAAAATTGTCCCCGCATTAAAAGTAAATGTACTTCCATTTCCTATACCAGCACCATTATCCTGTGACATACCCGTTGCAGTCATTTTCAAATTCTTACCAAAAGTATAGTTACGATTAGATTGCGCTAAAAACAAATACCTAAACTTGTATTGTTCCCAAGTAATATCGTCCCCTGCTGTGAGTGTTTCAACATCAAGGAAACATTCCCATAGATTAGTTCCCGTCTGCATACCAGCATCAGCTTTGATATGAACACCATCGCCAATATTGAAAACAGCTGTCGAACCACCAGCATTATCAGCCCAAATCATTGAATCTGTATCACCGGCTAAAGTTCGCTCTTGTGTGACAATAGCATTATCAACAAAGTTGACATTATTTGCCCAACCCATTTCTTGACAAGCCGTTGTATAAATTTCTCCCGAAAGCGTTATTTGACCGTTTGGTCCACGAAGACGAAAAAGACGGTCTACATTGTTCGCATTACCTGTTACACTAAGATTTTTTCCTTGTATACCTGTATAAGTAACATCATCAAGGTTGAAATTCCATCTACCGTTAGCTCCCGTTGTATCACAATCAACTAAGGCGTAATCCGCAGAAGGGTAATCCCCCCTCACACTGATATTTGTTAATGTGAAATTTTTCTGCCCTTGAGTCGCTGTACGACCAGCAAATTGGAAAACAGTTGCACCAATATCTATCGTATGACCGCCACCATCAATAACTAGGTCTTCTTGACGACTGTCGGCACCAAAATAATTGATACCAATGCTCGTTTCTCCTGCAAGCGTACTTGTGCGGTCAAAATCAGCGGTAATTTCGATATAATGGATATCTTGATTTTTATAAGCAGCTCGTAATTCAGCTATCGTTTCAACTTTAACATAAGCACCTTGTACTCGCGCATTCAAGGCATTAGTTGCGGCTGTCTTAACATCGTTATCTGTCCCCTCCATTACCAAAGTCACTTGTGGCAATGCTTTTGCAGTTGCTATTGCAGTACCATCTTTTGTGGCAGCCACTGCATCTGGCAACGGCACATGCACTGATGTTGTTGACTTAACAGGCGTATTATCATTTTTCGTCACTTGCTCCTCAAAAGCACCACGATTTGCATCAAGCAAACTCGCCACTTTCAAAGTTTCTTTGACAGTAATCGCACGTTCGGCAAGTAAGCTCGGCGCAACATCTGCTTTTTTGTTCTCAGTTTTTTGAGACGAAACAACCGTTGTATCATTTTCATCGGCAGAAGAAATCAAGGCATTCCCCGCAACAGCACCACCCGCAATCATTGTCAGGATAGAACTAGCATAAATCCACTTTTTCCCGCTTTTCCACATCCGATAGTGAGTATTTTTAGTCTCTTTGTTTTTCCGTAACAAGTTACTTGTACTTAATTTTTCCATCTTACGTTCCTTCTAAGTTTTCCCTAAATTTCCAAGCAGATAACGACAGCTTTTAGTCTTTAAAACCATGTTGGCATTACCTATTTCAGAAATTTGCCTCTAATATTTCTATACTATTCCAATTATATAAAATTTTATAATGGCAAAAAAAATAAGTTCTGATTTTGAAACTTTCTTAAAAGAGAAAACAACTCAAAGCCCTTTCTGTCACTTATTTAATTCGGTTGTTGTAGATTTCAATATGAATCAGACTTTTCTAGTCTTTATCTATATCAAAAAACTACTTGACCATCATAAAGATCAAATAGTTTTTTGTTTTAGTTAGTTTATATTAACAATTTTACGTCATTTTATTTTCAATCTTTGATAAACGCCCTACAAAACAAAAGAAAATTGACTTCCCACCTCACAGCTCAACAATCTTCCCAGTTTTCAAGTAAACAATCCATTCACATAGATTTTTCGCATAATCGCCAATCCGCTCCAGATACATAATCGTCATCAAGTAGTCTTTACCAGTCGTGATTGTCTCGCTATTTTCCGCCATGGCATCGAGCGTTTTCGTTTGAATCTCGCCGTGCATTTGATTGACCGTCTCGTCCCAACTGGCAATATCGCGCGCGCGGTTGTCGTCGCTTTGAATATAAGCATTGAGCGCTGCATCAACGATAGATTTCACGCGCTCGCCCATGAGTGAAATATCCGCCTCAACAACAGAAATCCGCTCCTCGCCTTTGAGGTTAATCGTTGCCTTGGCAATGGAAACCGCGTGATCCCCCATACGCTCCAAATCAGACGAGGCTTTCAGCACCGTGATAATCGTCCGCAAATCTTGCGAAACAGGTTGTTGTAAAGCAATCATCTCAAGTGACTTAGTTTCCAATTTTGTCTCTTGATCATTGACTTTTTGGTCTTCTTCGATAACTTCTTCTGCCAAATCGCGATCGTGGCTGACAAATGCTCGCACCGCCCGATTGACTTGCGCTGAAACCAGCGTTCCCATTGAGTAAAACTGGTTATGTAACTTGTTTAATTCCTCTTCAAATTGTGTTCTTAACATAAACTCCCTTTCATTTTCATACTACCCAAACTTCCCAGTCACATAATCAGAGGTTGCTTGTTCTGACGGATTGAGAAAAATTTTATTTGTTTTATCATATTCAACCAGCTTACCATTGAGGAAAAATGCCGTTCTATCACTGATACGACTGGCTTGCTGCATGGAATGCGTCACTATCAAAATCGTATATTTTTCCTTTAATTCTAACAACATTGTCTCGATTTTACCAGCTGAAATAGGGTCAAGCGCCGAGGTCGGCTCATCTAACAACAGGATGTCAGGATTGACCGCTAAAACACGCGCCATACAGACCCGCTGCTGCTGACCGCCTGATAAACCAAGCGCTGAGCTGTGCAATTTATCTTTGACCTCATCCCAAATATTCGCCGATTTAAGCGACTCCTCGACCGCCTCATCAAGCACGGCTTTATCCTTGATTCCCTTTAACCGTAAGCCGTAGACAACATTTTCATAGATAGAAAATGGAAAAGGATTGGGCTGTTGGAACACCATGCCAATCTCTTTACGCAAATCAACTGTATCCGTCTTGGTGCTGTAAATATTCTGCCCTTTATAAATAATCTCGCCTGTGACTTTCGCAGTTGACACCAAATCATTCATGCGATTAATCGACCGCAAAAGCGTTGACTTACCAGATCCCGATGGCCCAATCAGCGCCGTAATTTCATTGAGATAAAAAGCCATATTGATGTCAAACAAGGACTGTTTTTTGCCATAAAATAATGATAAATTCTTGACTTGTAATATCGGTTCTTTTTCTGCCATATCAGCCTCCATTACCCAAAATGCCCAGAAACGTAATCTTCGGTTGATTTAAGTTTAGGGCGCGTAAAAATCTTACTCGTCTCATCATACTCTATCAAATCGCCCGAGTAGAAAAAACCAGTATAATCGCTCGCACGCGCGGCTTGTTGCATGTTGTGCGTAACGATGATAATCGTATAGTCTTTTTTCAGCGCCAACATCGTCTCCTCCAGCTGCATCGTCGAAATCGGGTCAAGCGCACTGGCCGGCTCATCCATGAGCAAAATATCAGGCTTAACCGCAATCGCTCGCGCAATACACAAGCGTTGCTGCTGACCACCAGACAGCGCCAAAGCCGACTTGTGCAAGTCATCCTTGACCTGTTCCCAAAGCGCCGCTTGCTTGAGTGATGTTTCGACAACCTCGTCCAAAATCGCCTTATCTTTGACACCTTGTCGTTCCAAAGCAAAGGTAATATTACGATAAATGGATTTGGAAAATGGATTCGGTCGCTGAAAAACCATGCCGATGTGCTTACGCATCTCATAAACATTGACATTTGGCTGATTCACATCGACACCTTGATACCAAATCTCGCCTGTCACTTTGGCAATGGCAATCGTGTCATTCATGCGATTAAGACTACGCAAATAAGTTGATTTCCCAGAACCAGACGGTCCAATCAGCGCCGTAATTTTATTTTTTTCAAAGCACATATCAATGCCTTTGATTGATTCATTATTACCATAATAAACGTGTAACCCCTTGGTTTCAAGTGCAATCTCACGCCCATCAAAGTCAATCATGTGCCGTTCATTCCAATTATAATCTACCATTTTTTATCCTTTCACACTTGTCAATCTCGCATGAATTTTATTGCCAATAAATCTGGCACCAAAGTTAAACATCAAAACAAAAAGGATCAAAACAGCACTTGCACCTGCAGAAACAGCGGCACCGTCTGGCACTGTTCCCTCGCCATTGACTTTCCAGATATGAACTGCCAAAGTTTCGGCTTGGCGGAAAATTGAGATTGGCGAGCTGACTGACAAGGGATTCCAATTTGACCAGTCAAGTGCTGGCGCTGATTGACCTGCTGTATAAATCAATGCTGCAGCCTCGCCAAAAATTCTGCCTGATGATAATATCACACCTGTTAAAATACCTGGTAAACTCTCAGGAACGATGACATGCAAGACCGTTTCCCAACGCGACAAACCAAGCGCTAACCCAGCCTCTCGTTGCGTATGATGAATGGCTTTTAGTGATTCTTCGACATTTCTTGTCATCAAAGGAAGATTAAACACCGTCAGCGCCAAAGCTCCCGAGATAATTGAGAAACCGTAGCCAAACTGAACAACAAATATCAAGAAACCAAAAAGCCCAACGACAACTGAAGGCAAAGCGCTCAGAATCTCAATCGACGTGCGAACCAACGACGTTAGCCATGACTTCTGATTCGCATATTCCGACAAATAAATCCCCGCACCAAGCGACAGCGGAAAAGAAATCAACATCGTGATTATCAGCAAAAACACGCTGTTAAAGAGCTGAATGCCGATACCGCCGCCGACTTCATAAGCCTTTGCGGGACTGGTCAGAAAGTGCCAAGAAATGTGAGGAATGCCACGCGCAAGGATATAAGCCAAGAGCGAGGCGAGAATGACAACGATAATGCCCGCAATCACGTAGAGGAGATTTGTTGCGATTTTATCAGCTTTTTTAGGGGTCATCAGCTATAAACTTCCTTTCTTAGCAATCGTGCGCATGCCAATATTGAACACAAGCGACATGAGCAAGAGAATCAAGGCAAGCGACCACAAAACATTGTTTTGCACCGTTCCCATAATCGTATTGCCGATTCCTTGAGTTAAGACAGAGGTCAGCGTTGCTGCGGGCGAGGTCAGACCTGTGGGCATAATGGCGGCGTTGCCGACAACCATTTGAATCGCAAGTGCCTCGCCAAATGCCCTAGCCATGCCGAAAACGACAGCGGTCAGAATCCCTGGCATAGCAGCACGTAAGAGAACGCGGTAAATGGTCTGCCACCGTGTTGCGCCAAGCCCTAAAGACGCCTCTTTATAATGGCTCGGCACAGCTTTCATGGCATCAACAGTCATGGAGGTGACAGTCGGGAGAATCATCACAAAAAGAACGAAAACGCCAGACAAGATACCAAAACCAGTCCCTCCGAAAATGTTGCGAATGGTTGGGACAACAACGGTCAAACCGATAAAACCATAGACAACAGACGGAATGCCAACCAATAATTCAATAACAGGCTGCAAAATTTTCGCGCCACGGTTGGGCGAGATTTCAGTCATAAAAACCGCTGCACCAATCGCAAAAGGTGTCGCTAGAATCGCAGATAATATCGTCACGATCAGCGACCCAGTAATCATGGGTAGCGCGCCAACCATAGGTTTGCCGTCAGGGCCAAGCTCTGTCGGTTGCCAAGATGTGCCAAAAAAGAAACTGAAAGGATTGATTTTATCAACGAAAAATGTTGACAAACCTTTTTTCGCCACGAAGAAAAATATCATCGCAACGACAAAAACGATAATCGCAATACAGAAAAAAGTCAGTGTTTTTCCGAATGTTTCAAGTTGGGAATTTTTAGATTTTGATAGTAATTTTTCTTGGATATTTTCTTGTGCCATTGACGCCCCTATTTTTCGATGACTCTACCAGTCGCATCACGTTCAACTTGCATCTCGTTGACTGAGATATAGCCCATTTTCTTGACTAATTTTTCTTGAATGTCGTCAGATAAAACATAATCGAGAAAAACTTTTGTCAGCTCAGTTGGCTGACCCTTGGTATACATATGTTCGTAAGCCCAAATCGGCCAGTCGTTGTTGGCAACATTTTCTGTTGTTGGCTTAAAACCATCAAGAGAAATTTCAGTCACTGTGTCATCAATATTTGAAAAAGCCAGATAGCTAATCGCACCAGGCGTTTGCGCCACGATTGACTTGACCATACCAGATGAATCTTGCTCTTGCGAACTTTTAGCTTGTTTACCAGCCATAATCCAGCGCTCAAAAGTCGCCCGCGTACCCGATCCTGCCGCACGGTTAATCAAGACGATTTTCTGATCTTTGCCACCCACGACTTTCCAGTTCGTGATTTCCCCTGTGAAAATCTGGCACAACTGCTCTGTTGTGAGCGCCTTAACGCCCACTTTTTTATTGACAATCGGTACAATCCCAACCACTGCGACCTTGTGATCAACCAATTTTTGGGCATCTATCCCGTCTTTTTCCTCGGCAAATAAATCAGAATTACCGATTTGAACAGCACCAGATTGCACTTGTGACAGCCCCGTTCCCGAACCACCACCTTGAACATTGATAAATTTACCAGTGTTGTCTTGGGCGAACGTTTCTGCTGCCGATTCAACCAACGGCTGTAAGGCACTTGAGCCAACTGCTGTGATTGACTCGCCCTTGTCTATCCATTTGGCGCAAGCTGACAGGGGTGCTAGTAGTAGCAATAATAAAGTTAAAAAAATTAATTTCTTTTTCATGCGCTCTCCAATTCAGTTGTTTAGCTATTTCTATTTTATCATTTCTACTTGAAATCAATGTAAAATTTGTGTAAAAAAACGTTTGAAAGGCTCGCTTTCAAACGTTTTAAAATTATTTAAGCGCATCTCTAAAAACTGCTTGTTCAAATTTTAGATAGATTTTCCTGTCAGCGATTTTATGAGCTGACAAAATCTGGGAAATCTGAATTTTTAGAGCTGCCCTTAATTACTCTCCAAATTTTTCCTTATAGTCTTGATAAGCCTTGTTCGTTGTTGTTTCCCAGTTTTCTAAACCTTTATCTTTCAATTGTTTAATGAAATTATCCCAGTCTGACAAAGGGCGTTGTCCCAAAATAAATTTCAAGGTTTCTTGATCCACTGTATCTTTTAGATTGGTGTTAATAATCGCTAGTTCTTCTGCCTCCAAATCTGCCATAGGTGCGGGTGGCATTGCCTCTAATGAGACAGAATCTGTTGCCATCTCTTCCAACCATTTGCGGTCAGTGTCATTGTAGATAGAATTAACCAGATAAGCAGCATTCCCAAAAGCAAAAGCACCATTTCCGAATCCAAAATCTTTTTGTAAATCTTTTGTGCCAGTTGGGTTGAGTCCGCGGGTATTGACATCCTTAGCTAAATTAATTTTGCCACCATTTTTTATGTCTCCCTCAGTTGTGTAAGTTTCACCCTCAACACCCCAACGTGCAAATAATTGACCTTCCTCAGAAAAAATCAGCCAGTCAATAAATTGGAGCGTTGCTTTAAAATTCGGACTTTCTTTGATTTTACTTGAAACCATGAAACCATTTGACAACCGACCAGTCCCGTTAATTCTGCCATTTGGTCCACCAGGAATCAGTAAACGCATAACTTCAAAATTACCTTTGCCTAGCGTTTCATCCATTGTTTCAATCATACTCGTCATTTCCTGCGGATTGGTCGAAATCACAAATGATTGACCGTTGACAAATTTTTGAATGGCTTGCGGGTCATCTTGCGTGAAACTTTCCTTATCCATTAAGCCCTCTGAAACTAATTTGGCAAAGAATGTGACGACTTCTTTGTAGTTGTCACTGGCGCCATTGTAGACAAATTTATCAGCAGATTTATCGAAATTTTGTGGATTGTAACCATTGCCAGCGCTCGAACCATATTCAACAGCCGCAAGCTCCAGTGTCTTACCAGCTACCCAACGGTCAGAAAAGAGATAGTTGTCTGGATACTTCGCTTTTAAGGTTTTCAAAGCTTGGTAAATGTCTTCCCAAGTTTCTGGAATAGGAATCCCCTCTTTCTCAAAAATATCTTTGCGAATGGCGATTGACGCCTCGGGACAAGGTTCTTCAAAAACCATTGGTAAATTATAAAATTTGCCGTCAACTTGACGAATGCGCTCCAAATCTGGTTCTAACTGCCACTCCTTAATCGCAGCTTTAAAATTTGGCATGTAATCAATATAATCAGAAATTGCCAAAATCTGACCACTGGCAACAAATTGCGATTCTTGTCCTGCATAAACATTGGTCATCAAAGTCGGTGCATCACCCGAACTTATCATCAAGGAGCGTTTTTGCTCCAAATCACTCATAGGCGTTATAACTGGGGCAAAGGAAACATTGGTCATTTCTTTTAATTTTGTGTTAAATAACCAGTTGTCATCCCAAGGATAGTTGGGATGTTCACGATACAGCACATCCACTGTGAAAGCCTTAGTTGCTTTAAATTGCTCGCCTGCTTTGAAATCTACCATTGCGCCAACTGATTTGTCCTTGGGAATTTCGATTTTGTCGCCGTCTGCTGTCTTTTCAGCTTTTTTAGCATTGCCACACGCAGCTAAAGTCAAAGCTGCCGATAAAACAAGCACACTCGCTGTTACTTTTTGCCATTTTTTCATAAAGATTCCTCTATTCTATCATTTTTTAAATTGAAAACTTTTAAAATTAAAATCTGCACCAGGTAGAAAAATAAAAGTTATCTGATGATTACCGATTATTCGCTCTAACGCAAATTCGACACAGCTATAATCATGACTTTCTGGAAAATCAAGAAAAATTTTTCTCGTTTCTTTTTCATCTGATATTTTAAGCTGAATACTTGTTGTGACTTGATTGGCTCTTCCGATAATTTGAATCGCAGTTGCCCCCACGTCACCAAAAGCCATCTCAGAAAATTCTAGGACAACATTATTGCCGATGTGTTCAATCACATCTTTTCTTATCTCAAATGAATCGCCATAAATCTCATCAGCCTCATTTGCCAGCAAAGACGTAAAGGCTTTGGCTTGCTTTTCAAAAACAAAACTGCCCAAATGAACTTTTTGACGAAAAACAAAACTAATCGTTTGCACACCTTTTAACCTTTTTGGCAATGAAAATTGCTGGTCTTGATAAGTATTCCATTGCGTGCCTTGAGTGTAAATAACCGTAGCCACGCACGCACTCTCTGGCTCATGCGGATAACCTTGCCAAATTTCAATCTCAAATGGATTGTCCTCCAAAGGAAAAAGTGATAAAGTCAGCTCGTCCGAGCCAAATGTCCCGAAATCAACCTTGTCAAAAACAACCCAACTTTCCTCGCCACGACTTGTCGCAACACCACGCGCATTGCCGTTTGATAAGGGGAGATTACTTCTCGTATAGAGCCCACCAGTAATCTGTTGATAAGCATTCAACAGCGCCTCTTTGAAACCTAGAATCGTTAGGGGCAAGAGGGCATAATTTTGAATCTGCGCCGCGCCATTTTTCGTGCCACATCTGATGAAAATATCGCCGTCCGCAAGCGGTGTCAATTTGACTGTTTTATCATCAAGCACTTTAATTTCTGCTAAGCTACTGTCAATTCCCTTGACATCCGTCACGCGCCAGTCAAGCGCTTGATATGTCGCTTGTTTAGGAAATAGAGTTGCCGTTATCAAAATCTCTTTCTCACTTGTCTTTATTTGCGTGCTTGACAAATTTGTCGTTAGCGCAATTTTGCGGACAGGTAAGATTTCTGGTAATACCAGTTGACGTATCGGTTCTTGTTTTGCTCGATAAGTTAGCGTTTTGAGCGTTTCAGAAGTCAAAGAGAGAGTAACCGTTTCAAGTGTCGGACTTTTGACACAAACTTGAATTTCTCCCGATTGTGTGGTTGAGCCAATCATTGCTAGTAATTTTCCGCTAAATAAAGGCTTAACATTTCCTTTATATTCGGTAAAATCTGTGCTATCTCCATTATCTAAACCAATTAGAACGCCTGCCCCACTCACTTCAACTTGCACCCAATTATTAGCATTAGCGACAAATGTTCCTTTGTCATCTCGCATTGAGATTTCCAAAAAGGCGATATCTTCCCCATTTGCCAATAAAATTGTTTTGTCTAATTGAGTCGAAATCGTTTTTGCATCAGAAAATGATTGAACGCTATCCTCTGCGACAACATGACCAAACTCATCATAGGCCTTAGCGAGCAATTGCCCAGTTTGATAAGGCAAGTGCCAATTCTCAATCAACTTGTCAAGCTGACGTCTGCCCAAACTTTCGCCATTGAAAAACAGCTCAATTTCTGGCGCATTACTACAAACACGCAAATCAATCAATTGATTCTCCGAAAAATCCCAGTAAGGAAAGAGATGAATCATCGGCGCTTTGCGATAATCCGTCCAAGCAGCTTGAAAAATGTAGTAAGCATCTTTTGGAAAACCAGCCGTGTCAATTTGTCCTAAATAGGCAGTTTTACTGTGATAAGGGGTCGGCTCGCCAATATAATCAAACCCCGACCAAATAAATTGTCCCAATGAAAAGGAGCAATCACGCTCAAAAATTAAGCAATCTTCGATACTTTTAGCGCCCCAACTCGTTCGACTATTCCCCAAAGCAGAACATTGAAAATCATCATCAGCCAGCATACTTTGCGCCAAAGGAAAATGATAAATGCCCCGACTTTGCACAACAGAGGCAGTCTCACTGCCATAAATAACCCAATCGGGATACTTTTCATGATGTTCTTGATACAAAGTCTCGCCATAATTATAGCCAACAATTTTTAAAATAGCCGCCGCTTTTTGCGTTTTCTCCCAAAGTAAATAATTCGTCCCAAAAGTAATCACAGCATTTTGATACGGATCAAACTGTTTGACATAAGTAACCAAACGTTTGAGCGTTGCCTCGCCATCATCACGATTATGCGTATCAGAAATTTCATTACCGATACTCCACATGAAAACAGACGGATGATTGCGCTCACGTTTTATCCAACTCTCAACGTCTCGCGCCACCCAATCATCAAAAAATCGCGCATAATCATAAGTTGTCTTAGGATGTCGCCAAACATCTGTCAACTCCGATTGAACCAAGAAACCTAGTTCATCTGCTAATGCCAAAAGTTCCGGCGTTGCAGGATTGTGCGCCGTGCGAATCGCATTGACACCCATTTCTTTTAAAAGATTGAGCTGCCTTTTTAAAGCAACTTGATTGACAGCTGAGCCAAGCAAGCCCAAATCATGATGTAAGCAAACACCTTGAATTTTCATTGACTTGCCATTTAAAAATAACCCTTTGTTAGTTGTTAAGTCAATCTTGCGAAAACCTAAATTTTCCAGATTGTGACTGCTTGTGTATCCAGTTTCAAATGTTGTCACTAACTGATAAAGTTGCGGTCTTTCAGTTGACCAAAGTTGTGGCGCACGCACCCAAAACTTTTCAGTATGAACAAATAACTCATTTGGCGGAATCGTCAGTTGCTGGGACACTTTTTCTACTTGCTTATCTTGATAGGACAAAACATGTGATAAAGTGCCAACACAGACTTTTTTTTGAGTATTGCGAATCATCGTTTCAATTGTTACAAGCCAGTCTGTTTCTGACTTTTGCGCCAAATTAACATACACACCATTTGATACGAGATAAGTAAGCACAGTTTTTCGATACCAAACATGACGGTAAATTCCTGCGCCAGAATACCACCTCGTGTTCGGCGTTTGATTTCTCACACGAATCACTAACTCATTTTTACCAACCTGTAAATGCTCAGTTATCGCAATTTCAAAGCCTGTATAGCCATTTTTCCACTCGAAAATCTTAACTTGATTCAGATAAATCTCACAATCCATGTAAACGCCGTCAAATTGCAAAAAATGCTGTTGATTGGTCAATTCCTCAGCCGTCTCAACCCATAGCTGACGTTTGTACCATCCCTCACTATCTCGATAAAGATGTTTCACATCCTTAATCAACCAATCATGTGGAATAGATATTTTTTCAAATTGTTCAGCCAAATCAAGCACTTTTTGAAAAGAAAAATTTTCTCCCAATGGTTGCTCAATAAACTGCCAATCGTTATTTAACCTTTCTTTCAATTGTCACCTCCATTTCAAATTTTTTCCTTTCTCACGGATAACTCCTCAGGTTATGCCTAAACTGAGGAGTCATCCTTGAGAAACGTATGACTGTCCAATCAAGAAAAGTTTGAGTAAATTTGTTTACCAAATCTACCATAAAATAATTGTAATCGTTTTCAACAGATTATGCTATAATTGATTTATCCAAAAAATATAATAATTTGAAACTTGAGAAGACTAAAATGCCCATTTATTATAACCGACTAAATCACAATCTCCCTTTCCAATTTGACTGCATTGGCAACAATTGGCAACAAGAACCCAAAAACATGCCAAATGGTTGTCCCAATTTCCATTTTTTAATAACAGAGAGCGGACAAGGAAAAGTCGAGATTGACGGTAAAAGCATGCTATTAAAAAAAGGGCAAGGCATTCTCAGTGCGCCTTTTACCCCACTTATTTATCGTGCTTGTGACACTAGCGACTGGCAAACTGGTTTTATAACAATTCAAGGCTTTATGGCAGATAAAATTACTGATATGATTGGCACGTATGATTATTTTATTATTGATGAAAATAGCACATTTGATTACTTTGCTTGGCTCAGTCAAGTTATCGCTTTACAAACTAAAAAACCATTACCACAACATGAATTATCGAAACTTTGCTATGCCTTTATTTTGAGTTTTCAAACCAATTCACAACATCTTTCGTCAAATAAAAGTCAGCTTTTTGAGTTATATGTCAAACCAACAATGGCACAAATTGAGAAACATTACGCTGAAAAGATTCAAATTCATGATTTAGCCAGCGATTTATTTATCACACCACAATATTTAGCAAAATTATTCAAACGCTTTTTAGGTGTTTCTGCCTCAAAATTTCTCCTTGAAATCCGCATGACTAAAGCCAAAGAATTATTAGTCAATCAGCCCGATTTATCCATTCAAAAAGTTTGTAATCTCGTTGGTATAGATGACGCTAGTCATTTTATCGCCTTGTTTAAAAAGGAAAATGGTCTGACACCTCTTGTCTTTCGTACAAGTAAACAGTTGAGAAAATAAGAGAACACAGAAAGAATTACCTAAAAAGTTAATTTACTCTAATGGCATTTTTTATGATTGACACACACGAAATGAAAATTTTATCTTAAAAAGCTGATTTAGCAATTATTGCGGACGATTTAACGAAAAAATGAGTTTAGTTTTACACGCAAAATCAACCAAAGGACAATTAAAAACATGTAAAAGTGTCTGTCTGTTTCGTTTAAACGTCATTTTACATATCACAAATATTAATTCAACGTTTAAACAAGACACATAGGCGCTTTTACACGTAAAATCAGAGGCGGTTGATAATTAGACACATTTTCCTAATTTCTGATTAAGGGCATCTCTAAAAACTGCTTTTGTTCATTTTTAGATAAAATTTTCTTAGGCTAGGAAATTCGACGAAGGCTTGCTGGTGCAAGTCAAGGAGGATTGACGACGACTAAGGGAATTTTAGCAATTTTTTCATGCACCGAGTAACCGCAGGTGCAAAAATGGGCGAATCTGAATTTTTAGAGCTGCCCTTAACTATCTCAACACAGCAGAGCGACGTAACTTTGTTATTTCAAATTTTAACAGAAATTCCCCATATTCACGAAACACTTAGCGGCACAGCGTATTGATAACTTTTTATGACAGTTTTAGTGTAAAGAGCGTGTCAGTCATAAAAAGTTACCATAAACATAGCAAAGCGAATTGATTTTATCCCATTTCCATCAAAAAAACCGCTGATTTCTCAACGGTTAAAAGCCTTCAACTGCTTAGCAATATCGCGATTTTGTTCCTTACGCTTAAGCGTTTCGCGCTTGTCATAATTTTTCTTACCCTTGGCAAGTCCCATTAGCACCTTTGCAAAACCGTCCTTGATATAAACTTTCAAAGGGACAAAACTCATGCCTGCTTGCGCAATCTCAGCCTCAATTTTGGCAATTTGTTTTTTATGCAACAAGAGTTTTCGCGTGCGAATCGGGTCAACATTCCAGATATTCCCCTCGTCAAATGGCGAAATATGCACATTACTCAGCCAAACTTCGCCATTTCTGACACGAGCAAATCCGTCACGAATATTGATCCGCGCTTGTCTAACCGATTTGATTTCCGTACCTGTCAGCACAATTCCTGCCTCAAAAGTTTCGATGATGTCGTAATCATAATGCGCTTTTTTATTGGTCGCAACAACATTATCTTTGACTTTTTCTTTTGCCATATCATAACCTCCTATTTTTTCTTACCATTTTTATAGAAAGGCTTTTTATCTTTATTTTTCTTCCAATCTGGGCGTTTATCACGCCCGCCTTGTTTGTTGCGGTCATCTCTACTACGCTTTTCAACAGCTTCAACGACATCAAATTCACTGTCAACATGTTCAAAATCAATATCACCAGTTATCTTATCAGACTTAACTAACTTGACTTTGACAGGCTGCCCCATACGGAAAACCTTGCCTGTGCGCTCGCCCTTGAGGGTCAAATCGCGCTCGTTGAAATTGTAAAAATCGTCGCCGAGGGTCGACATATGCACCAAGCCCTCAATCGTGTTCGGGAGCGACACAAAGAACCCAAACCGCGTGACCGACGAAATCGTGACCTCATACTCAGTACCGACATAACTCTCCATATACTCGGCCTTCTTCATCGCCTCAACAGCGCGCTCGGCATCAATGGCACGGCGCTCACGAGACGACGTTTGTTGCGCAATTTCTGGGATAATCTCGGCAAAATGGTCGAGAACTTCCGACGTCGGCTGGCTTTCAGCACGGATAAGACGGTGCACCAACAAATCTGGATAACGACGAATCGGCGAGGTAAAATGCGTATAATAGTCCGCCGCCAAACCGAAATGCCCAAGATTATCCTCATCATAACGCGCCTGTTGCATCGAACGCAAAAGCATGGTTGACAAGACAATCTCGCCAGGCTGACCTTTAATCTGCAACATGAAATCTTGCAAATCTTTCGACTGCATTTTCTCAGGCGTCCCTTTCAAAGGGATACCAAAAACGGAGGCAAAATCAATAAAACGTGTTAATTTATCCGCTTTTGGATGTTCATGGACACGATAGATAAAAGGCAATTTACGTGTCGCAAAACTGCGCGCAACGGTTTCATTGGCAATCAACATGAAAGATTCAATCATCATCTCAGCCGTCCCACGTTTGCGAACTTGAATATCAATTGGCTTACCTTTTTCATCAACGATGATTTTCGCCTCTTGCGTTTCAAAGTCAATTGAGCCACGTCTTGCCCGCATGGCAAGTAAAATCGCATGTAATTTCGACATTTGTTCAACAGATTCTGCGATTTTGGCAAATTTTTCAAGAAATTCGACTTTACCAGCCAACATCTCATTGACATCAGAATAAGTCATCCGCTCAGTCGTTTTGATAACTGACTGGTCAATTTTATACGTCACAACATGCCCGTCAGCATTAATCTCCATCACACACGATTGTGTAAAACGATTGACACGCGGATTGAGTGAACAGATACCATTTGACAAACGCTCTGGGAGCATCGGCACAACGCGGTCGGTCACATAAGTTGATGTGCCACGGTTAAGCGCCTCACGGTCAAGCGCAGAGCCTTCTGTCACATAATAGCTAACATCAGCGATATGCACGCCCAGCTCAATATTGCCGTTAGGCAGCGCCTTGATATGCACCGCATCATCAAGGTCTTTGGCATCAGCGCCATCAATCGTAAACGTAATTTCATTGCGATAATCTACACGATCAACGATGTCTTTTTCTTCAATCTCGTCTGGCACAGCATTCGCCTCAGCCATAACATCTTCTGGAAATGGCGACGGAATCCCCATCGATTCCAAAACTTCAAGCACATCAATTCCTGTATCTGTTGACTTCCCGATGATTTCCACAACCAAACCTTGCAAAACATCTGGAAAATCACGGTCGGGATAATGCGTGATGTCCACCCGCACAATATCGCCAACTTCTGGCTGCAAACCTTTTTTAGAAATGTTGGTTTTAAAAGGAATTTTCTTATTTTTATTCACAACGTAGCCCAAAAGTGACCCGCTATGTTTTTTCTCCTCTTCATCAAATGCGTAAAATTCGCCGACAAGACCAGTGATAGCGCGCGATTTAATAGCGACAATTTTCCCTTCAGCCTCATTACCTTTGAGGGAATTAGCAGGAGAAGTAATTTTGACCTCAACCACATCTTCGTTCATGGCAAATTTAGTATTGCCACGTTTGACGAAAACGTCAGGCTCATTTTCACCGATACGAACAAAGCCAAAACCGCGTGGATTGGCTGAAAATGTTCCCTCAAGAACTGCTGCCTTGGGTTGTGGCAAAGCGATATTGCCCCCTGCTGTCACTTCAATCACTTGACTTTCTTCAAGTTGGGCAATCGTTTTGAGTAAATATTTGTAATCGCTCGCCTCATCAGACAAACCAAGATGACTTGCCAACATTTTTGGCGAAATAGATTTTGACGGCATAGCGGTCAAAAATTCTGTGATTTTTTTACTTAATTTCATTTATTTTCTTTCTACAAAAATAACATAAAAGCTGAGATTTTATCCCAGCTTTTTTCAATACTCAAACAAATCTAAAACATAGCACAAATTCAAGTTAGTTTGGCAACAAAATCTTAGTAACTAACAATCATCTTAAGGCACATTTTTAGAATTAACCGAGTATATGACATTGATTATCTAGTTGATAAAACAACTAACGCAAAGCCAACAGCAAGCCAAATAGCAATCATAACACCTGTAAAACGTTGCATAACAGCCTCAAAACCACGCGCTTTGCGACGTTCAAAGAGTTCATCACCACCACCAGTAAAGGCGCTTACTCCCCCATCTTGTTTAGAGGGTTGAATCATGATTGAGATAACCAAAACAACAGACAGAGCAATCAAAACATAAATTAAAAGATTATAAAGCAATTCCATTATTATTTTTTTCCGACTTTCTACAAAATATACAGTATATTTCATTATACCATAAAAAATTTAAGTTTGCTGAAATAAATGAAAAGAAACATATCCATTGATAAATTTAAAAAATAAGCGCATAATAAATGTAACAAATTTGAAATTTAGGAAAATAATTCCCTAAAACTCTTTGCGACTAACGTCGCTCAATCGTTAAAGGAGTAGCCATGACCTACATTACATCAACTCAAGAACGCCACATTGATATTGTTGACATTCCGTCACTTGAAAAGCTCGTCCAAGCTAATATGGCAAAGGGCGCATTTGGTTATCTGGCGGGTGCAGCTGAAGATGAGCTTGTTCTCAAAGCTAATCCACTTGCTTTCAACCACAAACATATCGTACCACGTGTTTTACAAGATATTCAAGATCCTGACCTGACGACTGAATTTCTCGGTCTCAAACTTTCATCGCCCATTATCGGTGTGCCAATTGCTGCTCATGGTCTTGTTCATGAAAAAGCCGAACTTGCAACTGCTCAAGGTGTCGCAAAGGCTGGCACAATTTTCAGCCTGTCAACTTATGGCAATGCAACAGTTGACGAAGTAGCTGCCGTTGCACCTGATTCGCCTAAATTTTTCCAACTTTATATGAGCAAAGATGATGATTTCAATCGTTGGATTCTTGACAAGGCGATCAAAGGCGGCTATAAAGCCATTATCCTGACTGCTGACTCAACCCTCGGCGGTTATCGTGAAAGCGACATCATCAATAACTTCACTTTTCCAAACGTTATGCGCAATTTAGAAGAATGGTCGAAACTTTCGACTGACAGTGAAAATGGTGCAGGAGAAGGCATTGCAGCCATTTATGCCAAGGCTAAGCAAGCGCTGAGCTTACGTGATATTACTTTCATTAAAGACTATACGCATTTACCTGTTTTCGTCAAGGGTATTCAGTCTGCGCATGACGTTGAACCTTTGATAAATGCTGGTGTAGATGGCATTTGGGTGTCTAATCACGGCGGTCGCCAACTTGATGCAGGACCTGCTAGTTTTGACGTCTTAGCTGACATCGCAAAAGCTGTCAATAAACGTGTGCCAATCATTTTTGATTCAGGTGTGCGCCGCGGTCAACACGTTTTCAAAGCTCTTGCAAACGGTGCGGATATTGTTGGTATTGGCAGACCTATGCTTTGGGGACTTAATCTCGGTGGTAGCCAAGGTGTGACGGACGTTTTCGAGCATTTTAAAAAAGAGTTGCGGATTAACATGCAGCTAGCAGGAGCGCACACGATTGCAGAAGTTAAAGAAACAAAATTAATTGATGCTTGAATGCACGCTTTTTGAGAAAAAGATACGTTGATGTTGATAAAATCTCAGCAATGCTTGCTTTCGATCGTGTGGTTTGTTTCTTTTTATAATTTTTTCCCTTCAAACGCGTGAACAACACCCTTTTTACTTGTTCATGCGTTTGTATTGCCTCACACGGTCATTTCATAAATTTAATTTATCCGACAAATTCCGAAATTTCACAAGTTAAATAGCTATTTCAGACGATTATTTCCCTAACCGCTTTAATTTTCATAAAAAATCTGTTAAACTTTCGTTATG
>NZ_BLLI01000035.1 GCF_011170085.1 Pseudolactococcus hodotermopsidis
AGATTCAAAGGTTGGACGTTTAACGCCAACTAGACGTTTAAAATGGCTATCGCTGAGTTTGCTGAGGGATTCATAGTTCATGACTATAGTATAACAAATTTTTTTATTTTTGGGAGAAGTCTAATATTTAACTTTAATAAAAAGGCTTAAAAATAAAAAATCACACGAAATACGTTAATTCATGCGATTTTATTATTTTTAACTTTTGTCCCTATTTTATCGCAAAGTCGCAATCGTCGCACCACTCCCACCTGCATTTTGCGGTGCATACTCATAAGATTTGACATGACGAGAACGTTGTAAATATTCCCGTACCATTTCACGAATTACGCCTGTCCCAATCCCATGAACAATCGTAATCTGATGCAAATTAGCAAGTAAAGCTTGATCAATATAATCGTCCAACATCTTTTGTGCTTCTTCATAGCGCGTACCACGCAAGTCTAATTGCGCCTTAATACTGGTTGTTACAGACTTTTTAACCGCTTTCGTCTTAACTTTTTTAACCGCTTCTTCAGGCTCAATCGGCTCAAATTCATCTTCTGACAATTTCGTTGAAATTAGCCCCATTTGCACCTCCCAACGTCCATCCTTGGCAAGGCGCACCAAATTCCCACGCTGATTATAGGACAAAACCAACACTTCTGCGCCTGGTTTCAGACCACGTTTCGCCTTGGCTTTTTTAAGGACTTTATTTTTCGACAAATCAACGATTTCAGGTGCAAGCTCGCCCAGTTGATGCTTAGCCTCAATGATTTCATGCGGTTTGAGCAAAGATTTTTCTTGTAAATTTTTGAGAATAGTATCTGCCTCATCAACAGCAATTTTGACAATTTCTTGTGCCTCAATGCGTGCCTTATTTAGCTCTTTTTCACGGTCTCGATTAAATGTTACCAAGGCTTTTGACAAGTCCTGATGTAAAAGGGTGTTGTCTTTTTCTAATAGCCTGATATTGGCAACTGACTCAGTCAACTGCTGATTTTTTTCTTCAAGCGAGGTAATCATGGCATTCACATCATGTTCATCCTCAGTCAGAAAACCTGCAGCCTCCTCTAAAATAGAGTTGTCCAAGCCCAAACGTTTTGAAATTTCTAACGCATTTGAACGTCCTGGCACACCTTGAACCAAATGATAGGTCGGGCGGAAAGTGTCAATATCGAAAGCCATGGAAGCATTTTCAACGCCTTCACTCTCAACACCGTAAGCCTTGAGTTCAGGATAATGGGTCGTTGCAAGGGTTTTAGCATGCTTACTTTTAAGAAAATCAAGAATCGAAATAGCAAGCGCAGCCCCCTCTTTCGGATCGGTCCCTGCCCCCAACTCATCAAAAAGTACCAGCGTTTTACTATCAACTTGCCCTAAAACACTGACAATGTTAGTCATATGGCTCGAAAAAGTTGACAAACTCTGAGCAATTGACTGCTCATCACCAATATCTGCGAAAATTTCCGTAAAAATCCCAACTTGACTGCCAGTTTCTGCCAAAATCGGCAGACCAGATTGTGCCATCAGCTGCGCCAAACCTAGCGTTTTTAGCGTAATTGTCTTACCACCTGTATTAGGACCTGTAATCACAATCGTATCAAGCGTTTGGTCGAAAATCAAGTCATTAGCAACAACCGTTTTCGGATCAATCAACGGATGTCGCGCCCCATAAAGTTTAATCGCCTTATGGTCAGAAATGCTTGGCACACTTGCTCTTGTCGCAAGCAAATAGCGATACTTAGCGTTAATCAAGTCAATCTGCCCGATTAGCCATGTATTTTGACGAATAGCTGCAATGTGCGGTTTTATCATCTCCGCAAGTTCCCGCAGAATCCGCGCAACTTCATTTTTTTCCTCAATTTTCTTTTGGGAAATGTCGTTGTTGAGCTGAACGACGCGATTGGGTTCGATATAAAAAGTCTGACCTGATGCGCTCATATCATGAACAATACCAGGAATTTTATTTTTACTATCACTTCTGACAGCGAGAACTGGTCTATCTTGGCGAATTGTGATAATACTTTCTGTCAAATACTTTTGCGATTTTGAAAGCATTTCTACCATAATCTTGCGAACTTCTGAATCACTTTTTTTGATACTTTGCCGCAGATTAAACAGCTTGTCTGATGCCGTATCAGACAAAGCACCCGCAGAATCAATGACTTGCAAAAGTCCTAGCAAATAAGCCACGTCAACAAATTTGTCCAACGTGGTTGCTAAAACTGGAAAAGTCACATTGACCACCTGTTCAAAAAAACGCCGCGTTTCATTGACCAAACGCAGAATTTTTTTGATTTTAGCAAATTCTTGACTGGCAAGACTAGCGTCTAGTTCAATTCGTCGGAGAATTTCCGTTAAATCAGCTGTATTCGATAGCGGAACTGGACCATTTTCTTGAACAATAGCGCCAAATTCTGCCAGTTCGTCAAACCATTTTTGAATGCGAGTTTTGTCAGAAATCGGTGTGAGTTTTGCGAGCTCGACAAGCCCTTGTGAAGTCAAAAGATTTTGTGATATTTGGTCTTTAACCTTATCAAATTCTAAAATTTCTAGTATTTTTTTATTCATTATCATTTAATATTAACAAATTTCGTGACAAACATCTCTTGTAACCAGCCTGATAAAATCGGTGTATGCGCTATCATCATGCGGACAAGTCCACTCGCATAAAGGTGGTCTTGCACCATTGCCAAAGGAATGGTTGAAAGTGTCATGAAAACGAGTGAAAGCGAGACATAAGCGCACAGAGCGGTCAAGCCACCACCTGCGATATTGCCGATATGACCCAAAATCGTCAAATCTTCAAGAGTGGTCAAAAAGACACCGATAAAACGTACAATAGCATAAATGGCAACGTAAATCGTAAGAAAAGCGAGCGTTGCATAAAAGATATGATCAAGCTCAAATAGTAATTTATTAGGATAAAATAATAGTTTGCTATCTTGCGTTGCCGAAGCAAATGGCACCCAAAGTGATAGTTTTTTCCCCAAGGCTTGATAGTTTTGGCTCGCAGTCATCAGCGCAATACTTGCACCAAATGTGTAAAAAGCTTGTAGGGCAAGACCGCGCGAGTAACCCACCAAAAAACTCCAAACTAACATAGCTAAAATTAAAATCGTGATAATCATAATTATATTATACCACAGATAGGCGAGGAATGCGATTTTTTATGGAAAATAGCGCATATATCTAAACTCTATTAGGCTTAGATGAACTCTGTTATAGCAAGTAATTCAGAAATATTAACAAAATTTCAATTTTCTTATAAAAACACAAAAAATCGCAACCCTACGCTCATTTTATGGAATTTTTAGGTTGACTGCTCCTATCAAAAATCACAAGTTCGACAGATTGGCTCACAACAATATTTTTTCTGACAGAGCTGGCATAAGTCGCGCAAGATTTTTGAGAATTATTTCAGTCGTTTGTGCTTCTGCTACATCTGCCCAAACACTGATATAAGCACCTAGAATCTGTGACCGATAGCATTCAGCTACCTCATGCTCGCCTGAAAATTTAAGCAAATCAAAATCAGAACGAATTTTATCTGCTGTCGGATAACTGTACCCTGCCGCCTCACCAAGAACATAATAAAGATAGTTATCGTTGAAATTTACAATCTTATAGCCTTGCTCAAGCCAAGTTTCAGGCTCATTCATGCCCTTGTGCCATTGTGTCCAAAAAGTTACTTCGACCTCCTTACTCAGCTCAACTTCGCTATAAAAATCTTTCCGATAAAATCCGTCATTCCAAACACGTACCTGAAAACCAGCTACTGAGAGTTTCTCAATTATCTGATTAACAAAGACAACATAAAGTTCAAGTCCGCTTGCTTTCGCACCATAACTAGCTTTTGCGGCTTTACTTAATTGTGGAAAATCTGCCAATGTCTCAAAGTTAATAAACTCATCCGCACCAATGTGAAATTTTTTACAAGATTTAAAGAGCTGCATATATTCTGATAAAATCTGCTCGATAAACTGAGTCGCTTCCACCGACAGAATATTCAAGGCATGGTCATCAAAACGATTACCTTTTGGCAACCGATACTGCGGATAAATTTTCAAAATATGCCCCAAATGCCCAGGCATATCAAATTCTGGAATAATTTCAATCCCACGCATTTGCGCCACCCGCAAAAGATTTTGGATCTCTACATGTGTCAAATGCTGCTTTGATGCCAGTTTAGGAAAAGTTTTACATTCAATTCCCAATCCCTCATTATCAGAAAAATGCAGCTGCAAATAATTGAACTTATGACGATACATGAGTTCTAATAACGCTTCTAAATCTTCATATGACCAATATTTCCGCCCGCAATCAATCAAAATCCCTTTTTCTTGTTTTTTATTCACGATAACGTCATAACTTTCTAACTTTATTAACTTTTCCTTTTCTTAAAATCTCGAAATTCCTTAGGTGTCATATCATGTAAATTCTTGAAAATCTTAGAAAAATAATTCGTGTTGTTATAGCCAACAGATTCAGCAATTTCAGTAATCGTTTCATTAGAATGAATTAATAAATTCTCCGCTATTTTCATCCGAAATTTATTAACATACTGAGAAAAACTAATTCCAATCTCATTTTTAAAAAGATAACCAAGATAAACAGGATTCATATACAGGGCTTCGGCTACATTTTTAAGTGTCAGTTCTGACTTGATATTTTCCTTAATATGCGTTAAACAGCTGACAATTGCCTCTGAATACGCCTTATTCGTTGGCATTTCAAGCTCACTCGTTGCCAAATCTTGGGTGAAATTTTCCAAAACTGTCTTCAATTCAAGCATTGTTTTCGTCCGACTAACTTTTTGGCTAATCACCTCATAAAACGTCTGCTCCAAATAATCAAAATTTTCAAAGACATTTTTCACTAATAAACCTGCCAGATAATGCACATAATCAGGAGGTAATTTATGCCTTTCGATTTGCTGAATAATGGCACTGATTTCACTCCTTAATCTTGTCAGATTATTTTCTGAAATAGCTTGATTAAACGCAACAAATGACGGCGCTTTTTCCTTGGTAGCAATATCAGTCGCAAATGTTATTTTTTCATGAGATGTTTTCGGATAAAAATCATAAACAGCTTGCAAGTCTAAAAGTGCCTTAAAACTCTGAGAAAGTTCTCGCCAATCATTAACCGTCTGCCCAACAAAAACAGCTAAAATTTGACTTTTTTCAAGCTTTTTTAACAAAGTTTGCAAGCCAAGGCGCTCACCGCGAAAAATAAGAATTTTCTCATTTTTTTGTGGCGTCAGTATCATCTTTTCTTGAGAAAGCAAATCAAGTCTAGCATTTTCAGCAAAATCTATCAAAATCGGTGTATAAGCTGATGAATCAGGCAAACGATAATCTGCTAAAAGTTGTTTAAATTCCACCTCATCAAGTTTTCCTTCTAACAATCGCAACAGATTAGCTGCACGATATTTTTTCAACTGCGCTTCTTTCTGCAATAAGCTCGCTTTCATCTCACAAACCGATTTTTCAAGTTCATCCGCATCAACTGGTTTCAGCAAATAACGCTTAACACCAAGCGCCATAGCTTCTTTAACATAATTAAATTCTTGGTAACCAGACAAAATCAGCACTTGAAAATCAAGGCGCTGACCATTTTTTTGCAAGTTAGCTAGAAGTTCAATTCCCGTCATTTCTGGCATATTAACATCTAACATCAGTAAATCAATCGTGTGCGTTTTGAGATAAGTCAGCGCCTCATCAGCATTCCTAGCTGTTTTAACGACCTCAAAACCTAATTTTCGCCAATCAATAACATACTTTAAACCTTCTAAAATCATGTATTCATCATCAACTAACATTACTTTATACATAATTACCTCATCAATATCTCATTTTCTCAATTCAAAAGAAATTGTAATCTTCAGACCATGCGCAACTTCAATCGCCATATGATAATGTCCACTGTCAAATGCCTTAAGTCGCTGATAAACATTGACAAGTCCGACAGATTTACCGTCAATTGGTAGGCGTTTCAACGATTCTTTGACCTCAGACAATCGCTCATCGCTCATCCCACGACCATTATCCGTGATTTGAATCGTCACGTTATTCTCTTCTAAAAATGTTCGCACACGAATCGCATTATCATGGCGTTTGTAGTCAATACCATGAATAAAATAATTTTCAATCAAGGGTTGAATCAAGAATTTGGGTATCTCAATGTCACGTGTCGCATCATTGAGCTGAAAAGCATAAGCAACATGTTCTGGATAGCGCATCTGATAAAGATACACATATTTTTCACAGAAATCAAGCTCTTTGGCAAGTGTCGTTGTCTTATCTTGATTAATATTATTGCGCAACAAAGCACCGAAAGCAAAAACAACATCTGCTAGCTCTTTTTGCTCACGACTGAGCGCATACATGCGAATATATTCCAAGGTATTATAGAGAAAATGTGGGTTAATCTGCGATTGTAGCGCCGCCATATGCGCATCACGTTGCTTAATTTCAAGCATATAATTGCTTTCGATTAAATCATGAACGCTATCCATCATCTGATTAATCGCTGTGCCAAGCTCCAATAACTCCAGATGTAGACTACTTTCATCAACACGTTTATTTAAATCTCCTGTGGAAATCTCACGTGTTACTGCAACAATTTCTAGCACTTCTGTCGAATATTTGTTAAAAGTAACCCGTAAAGCAATGTAAAAAACCAAAATAATCAATAAACCAATCAAGACAATTAGTGATATTTTAAAAATCAGCGCCAAGATAAAGTCGCTCTTTTTTTGTAAAATGAAAATTTTAACATCATTTGCAGACTCAGACATCACAGTGATACCTTTGGCAGCATTTAGCCACGATTTGCGATGACTAACCAGTTTGATAAATTTATTTATCTTCTGCGGCGAAATGGTGCGATTTTCCTCAAACAGTAACTGACCACCATCATGAAAAATCAAACTATCAAATTTCGTCTCATCATTTTCAGGTGTTAAAAAAATTTCTCGATGAAATTTTATAATCAGCTGTCCGACAATCTCATAAGAATAAGGGTTGCGAATCGGCTGATTAAGTTTGAATGAATTATCTTCATTTTCAGTCGGCATATCTTCGACAAAAAGCCCTGCTAAATGTTCTCTATCCGCATATAGCTGCGTTTGCACACCATCCAAAACAATACTAATCTCAGAAATATCAGGATATTGCACCATCAGATTACTTATAATATTGCTAAATGTAATATTTTGCCCCGCAGCTTGCCAAATTTTTTCCGTATAATCATAGTAATCTTTAGTTGATAAAGTCAGATAATTCTGCATATTTTCAAAATCACGCGGTGTTTCATTGAGTGACATGGACACAGATGTTGCGATAGCTTGACAATCCTTGACTTTTCTGACAAGCACAGACATTTTATCATCTGCTGCATTTTGATTGGCAGTTTCTTGACCAATACCGCTATAAACCGAAACAAACACGACGACCAAGGTCGTAATGCCAATTAAAATCAAACCATAAACTCGTAGTAAATTGTTAATGAAAATATCTTTTTGTCTTTTCATTGCTTAATTCATCAACTTTTCACCTGTTAATTTGTGGGCAACTAGATTGCGAATCGGCTTAGTCGAAATAACTGACCAATAAGCTAACATTGCAAATGTGCCAAAAATGAAAAGTCCTTTCATATTCCAACTTACCACAAAAATACCGAAAATACCAAATAATAACTTGAAAAAACTAGCAAAATTTAAAAATGTACTCGTCAAAGCAAGTTTCAAAATACCTCTAAAACGCACCTCATACTCAGACGTGTACAAAGTCACATAAAGATAAATAACACTCGCAAGTACAAGGCAAAAAATCAGAACAAAACCAATCGCAAAGAATACCAGTTTCTTTATCTGAATTGCCAAATACAAATTATAGCCAAATGCAAATGCCACCGCAGCATACAGCCAGAAATTCCGATTACCTACTTTGAAATTCGTCCGCCAATAATCAAAGGCACGGCGGAAAGTCAACGCTTTCCAATTTGACTCAAATTCAACAAGCAAATCAGTCGCGGTTTGAAAAGCAGGCCCAATACCAAGTACAATCCCACCCATTAATGTGAAAAGGATAAAATAAAAATTAACTTTCATAATTGACCAAACAAGTGAAAATCCTTTGTCTAATGCTGTTCCTAACATCTTAATTTCTCCATTTCCTAATCAATAATCACATAAACTGGTCAAATCTAAAAACTTGACCAGCTCCTGTTATTATTGATTAGTTCCCTTTACGAAACGCCTCATATTGCGCTTGCATTTCTTTTTGTACCTCATCCCAACCTGCTTTTTTAAGATCAGCAAGCAATTTTGGTACTTCAACTTCTGGATCAGCAGAACCAGTGTTGATAATCGCTTGATAACGATTTTGAACATTTGCAATATTCGTAATTTGTGATTTCACTTTATCTGTTTTGAAATTGAAACCAAGGATTGGTGATTCTTCTGCTGTCGCAATCGACTCATCACGTTCTTTGATTTGCTCATCAGTAATTGTATCTTGAACATAAAGAATCTTGTTATTACCAGTATTCCAAGCAGCCATGTGATAGTTAGGTTTGTAGCCGTCAAGTAATTTTACCTTATTGTCAGCTGTCAACTCCCAAGCCTCACCTTTAACACCATAAACAAGCCCATTCAAAAGTTCTGGATCAGAGTTGATGACACCCAAAACTTCTGCTGCTTTTTCTTTATTTTTAGACACTTTTGCCACAACAAAGTTCGCCATTTGCGCATTACCTGTTGATTTGAGCGGTGCTGTAATCGCCTTAGAGACAAGTGGTTGACCAGCTGCATTCGTCAAAATTGTGTCGCCGTAGTCCATCGGTCCTTGCGTTTCTTCACGAACGAACCAAGTGTTTCCTTCAAGTGGGTAAGATTGTGTTGAGGTCGCAACATCTTTCGGTGTCAAGCCTTCTTTAAAGAATTTGTTCATTGTTTTCAATGTTGCCATAACATCAGATTGTTCATATGGGTTAATGATTTTATCTGGATCACGCACATCTACGGCAAATGGTTGATCTTTCCCCATTGGATAATCATAACCGTCAGTCGTCGCATTGAAACCAGAACCAATCGCAAATGCTGGGATATTTGGCTCTTTTTCATGGAAAGCTTTCAGAACCTTTTCAGCTGACTCATAAGAGTTGACATCATCAATAGACAGATTATATTTATCAAGGTATTGTTTGTTAAACGTCAAGACTTGTTTTGAATAAACATTACCATTAACAGGCATGGCATACAATTTGCCATCAAGCGTATTGCCTTTAATATAGGCGGTGTCAAGGTCTTCATAAGCAGCTTTAGCATACTTTGGCAAAAGCTCTGTCAAATCAGCATAAGCACCTTTATTGGCATCAGACACGTAATTTTGGGCAAGAGAAATATCATAATTTTCACCAGAAGCAACGATTGTTGACATCTTTTTGTCCCACTCACCCCAAGAGATATATTGCAGATTAACTGTAACACCTGTCTTTTCTTTGATGATTTTATTGGCATTTTTCATCAAAACGTCATAGTTTTCAGGTTTATCACCAACTTGATACATGAGCAATTCAGTCGTACCATCTTTTTTATCACTAGAACCTGACTTGCTACCACCACAAGCTGTTAAACTTGCAACCGCTAAAATTGAAACACTTGAAAGCGCCAAAAATTTTTGCCATTTCTTCATTTGTAAATCCTCCATTTTTTAAGTATAAAAATTGTAAACTGAGTTAAATTATTCTTTAACCCCACCGATTGTCAAGCCGCCAACAAAATATTTTTGGAAGAACGGATAGGTCAAAACGATTGGTAGGGTTGAGACGACAACAATCCCCATACGAGCTGCCTCACTTGGTAAGGATGCCAAGTCAGTGCCGATTTGTGCAGACATGGTCGCATTTTGTGTCAACACATCCAAGTTATTCAAAATCTTCATTAGTAAGAACTGCAGTGGCACCAAAGCCTCATTTTGAATATACAAGAGCGCATTCATCCAGTCATTCCAATAACCGATAGCTGAAAATAGACTAATCGTTGCAACACCTGGCACTGCCAAAGGCAAAACAATCTTCAAGAAAATCTTAAGCTCACTTGCACCATCAATTCGCGCCGATTCAATAATTGCCTCGGGAATACTCTTGATGAAAAAGGTTCGCATAATAAGAATATTGAACGGACCAAGCGCACCAGGCAAAATCAATGCCCAAATCGTATCTTTGAGATGTAGCATGCTCGTCATGACCAAGTATTGCGCAATCAAACCAGGCGAGAAAAGCATGGTAACCAGTGCAAATAAGGTAAAGAATCGCCGAAACGGAAAGTCTTTCCGTGAAATAGCATAAGCATAAAGCGAATTGAGACTAGCATTCATGAAAGTGCCGACAACCGTCACAATCACAGTCACACCAAGCGCTTGGAAAAGTTTCACGGTCATCTTCCCATGAAAGAGAAAACGATAAGCATCAAGTGAGAACTCTCGCGGCCAGAGACTATAACCATACTGGGCGAGCGCCGTTTCTTTGGTAATAGAAGTCATCACAACAAAGATAAAAGGCAAGAAACACGAGAAAGCAAAAAGTGCCACAACAATGTTTGAAATAAGATTGGCTGTCGGACCAAACTGACGAATTTCGTCAGCACTCACAACTTGTTTTTTCTTTTTAGTCAATTTTATCGCCTCCTTTCTAAAAGAGTGATGATTCTTTGTCCATACGACGAACAAACATGTTTGAACCGATTAAGAGAATCGCACCAACAACTGATTGGTAAAGTCCTGCTGCTGCAGTCGCACCAATGTCACCAGAACTTGTCAAGCCATTGTAGATATAGGTATCAAGGACGGCTGTTGTTTCAAACAATGCACCAGAATTTCGAGTTACATTGTAGAAAAGTCCGATGTCTGCACGGAAAATGCCACCCATATTGAGAATGATAAGAACTGTCATCATTGGCAAAAGTTGCGGAAGTGTCACATTTTTTATCTGTTGCCATTTATTTGCGCCATCAATCGCTGCTGCCTCATAGTAATTTTGATCAATGCCCATAACTGACGCATAATAAATAATCGAGTTGTAACCAAGACCTTTCCAAATATTCATGAAAACGATGATGAACGGCCACATTTTCGGCTCAGAGTACCATGCAATAGCCTCGCCACCATGTGCCACGATAAACTGATTGATAAGTCCCTTGTCAGGATTTAGGAAAATGTAGACGAATGCCGAGATAACGACCCACGACAGAAAGTAAGGCAAGAGCGACATCGTATGATAGAACTTGACACCACGCTTGTTGCGCATACCCGCCATGATAATCGCAAAAGCAATCGCAAAAAAGAGATTCAACGCCAAAGTAATCACACCATAAGCAACTGTATTTCTGGTAATCAGCCAAGCATCGCTTGAAGAAAACAGATACTTAAAGTTGTCAAAACCAACCCACGGACTGTCAATCAGACTTCGCAAAAATCCGCCCTCGCTGATTTGGAAATTTTTGAACGCAACAACATTTGCAAAAACAGGAATATAGAAGAAAAAGATAAACCAAATCATACCCGGTAAAGCGAACAATATCAAAGCTTTATAGCGCCAAATATTGTAGAATAGACCGTGTTTTCCAGTTAATTTTTCTTTTAATGTCATAGCTGTTTACTCCTTTCTTTTCATGATTATTTACTTTCTCAATTATAGCGCTTTCATTGAAAATGAACATTGAACAGATTAAAGGTTGATAGGAACAAATTAAAGGTTGTATAGAAAAACAGTATCTCAAAACTCGAGATACTGCCTTTATTTATATTGACATAACGTATGATTTTTTCAGTTATTAAGACCTAGGTTCAAGACTTATTGACAATGAAATAACAGAAAATAGTTAAGGGATTCTAATTTCGTTATTAAACAACCTTAACATTTAATTTAACAAGTGACTGAAAAAGTTTACTCTCCAAACCAAATCGCAATCTCACGCGCAGCATTCTCAGCACTATCAGAGCCATGCACGATATTTTCAATCGAGTCATCATCTGAAGCATGAGCAAAATCACCCCGAATCGTGCCAGGAAGGGCATCGCTCGGATTGGTTGCCCCCATCATTTTGCGCCATGATAGGATAACATCAGATCCGCATAAAACACCGACAACAACAGAACCAGAAGTCATATAATCAACAACTTCGCCATAAAAAGGTTTACTCGCAATATCTGCGTAATGCACTTCTAACAAGTCTTTAGTAACCTCACGCATCTCCAAACGTTCAAGAAGAAAACCGCGGCGCTCAATGCGCTCAATCACTTGTCCAACCAAAGAACGGCGTACACCATCAGGCTTGATGATAAATAACGTTTTTTCCATACTCTTATCCTTCCATTTATGAGAACTTACTTAGAAATTGACGCTGCCAAATTCTAGCATCTTATTCAAATTTAAGCTAATTGCCACCAAGATAAATTTGAATAAGAAACTAAAATTTGGACCAAGAAGGCTAGTGTCGCGCTTTAGAAAATTCTTTCATTCGATTAATCAACCAATATTCAAAGAACAAAATTGACATCAGTAGCAAAGACCACCCAATCATTCGACAACCGATTGCTAATTCGCCACGCACATTTTCTTTTAGAAAAATTTCATACGGCTTATCACTATTGATATAAATTTTCTTTTGATCACCAACATTATGCGCACTTTTCTTGAGGCTGAGAATATCAACAGGTATAGACTCGTATTTCTTGCCAGAAAAAGTATAAGCTAGCAAAAAATGCTTGTCTTTCTCAACAACCGTACCGATAGTCTCAATCTTGTCAACCTTACGATCACTCAAATAATCCTTGATAATGAGCGACCCCATTATCAAAAGAAACAAGGCGCATCCCGCAAGAAAAAGATGCCCTACTCTACGTAAAATGACTTTTATTTTGCTCATTTTAGTCAAATATCCTATAAAAATCTTCTAATTTCATCTGCGATTTTTCCCCCGCTGTCAAATCTTGCTCGATTTTACCAGCTTTCATAACAATCAAGCGATTACCATATTTGAGCGCATCCTCCATGTGATGCGTAATCATCAATGCTGTCAATTTTTGGCGAACAACCAAATTTTCAGTCAAAGTCATCAGCGCCACCGATGTTTTGGGATCAAGCGCCGCCGTATGTTCGTCCAACAAAAGTAATTTGGGTGCTACAATCGTCGCCATTAACAAACTTAGAGCCTGACGCTGCCCGCCAGAAAGATTACCTGTCGGCGTATCCAAATGCGTTTCTAAGCCATTACCGATTTGCTTAGCAAGACTTGCAAACTCGGTCTTATGTTTTGCAATATTGCGCCATTTCAGCGTTCGTTTTTGCCCGCGTAATGCCGAAATCGCCAGATTTTCCGCCACCGTCATCCGTGGCGCTGTTCCCATTTTGGGGTCTTGAAAAACACGAGAAATGTGGGCAGCTCGCTTTTCTGGCGAGTATTTTGTAACATCAATGCCATCAATTAACACTGTTCCTGACGTCAGTTCTAAAGTACCAGAAATCGCATTAAACAAAGTTGATTTCCCAGCCCCATTGCCCCCTAAAATCGTAATAAAATCATGCGGATAAATGGCTAAAGAAACATCATCCAAGATAACTTTTCGTTCGTTACCATTTTCAATAATTTTAGTTGCTTTTCTCAATTCAATAATTGGTTTTAAATCAGTTGGCATTGATTTTTCCCCCTTTGAAAATCTTAGTTTTAAGCGTTGGAACCATGAGACAAATTCCCAAGACAATAGCGCTGAAAAGTTTGAGATAATTGGTGTTAAAACCAAGTTTGATGATTGTCAAAATCAAAAATTGATAGAAAATCGACCCAATCACAATCGCTAATAAACGTTCAATCATGGACACATTGTCAAAGAAAACTTCTCCAATAATAATACTAGCAAGCCCAATCACAATCACACCAATCCCTTTTGAGATGTCTGCATAACCGTCGTTTTGTGAAATCAACGCACCTGCAAGCGCAATAATACCATTTGATACCATCAGACCGAGCAATTCCATACGACCTGTGTTAATGCCAAAAGACTGTGCCATATCACGATTATCTCCTGTCGCAATGAAAGCCTGACCGAGATTGGTATTGAGGAAGAAAAACATAAGCGAGATGACCATAAGCACCGCAAAGGCACTGATAATCATACTTTTAAGCTTGTCACTACCGAGCAAACCGAGGTTGGCACGTCCCATAATCATGAGCATAATCGAGTTACAAGAAGTCATAACAAGAATCCCCGCCAAAAGTGTCGGAATTTTGCCTTTCGTGTAAAGTAAACCAGTCACGAGACCTGCGCCACACCCCGCAAGAAATGCCGCAAAAGTTGCGATAAACGGGTTGACACCATGCGTAATCAGCGTGACTGCAACTGCGCCACCAAGCGGAAATGACCCCTCAGTCGTCATATCAGGAAAATTGAGAATCCGAAAAGTCATGAAAATCCCCAAACCTAAAATTGCCCATAAAAGCCCTTGATTAATTGTTGATAGAATCATTTTTTATCTGCCACTACTTCTTTAGCCTCCTTAGGAAGCGTAATACCTAAAATTTTCGCTGTTTCTTCATTGAAAACTGGCGTTGTTTTATTGTAAAATTCAACTGGCAATTCTGAAACTTTTTTACCTTTCAAAATTTGTGCCGCCATTTTACCTGTTGCCACACCAAGATTATGCTGGTCAATCGTCACAGCAGCTAATCCACCTTGTGCGACCATTGTATCAACTGATGGGAAAACAGGAATTTTCGCTGCATTTGACAAGTCAATAACTGTTGGAAAAGCTGAGGCAATCGTATTGTCAACTGGTACATAAATCGCTTCAACTTTTGACAAAGCAACGTTAAGTGTCGTCGTAATGTCATTGGTTGACGAAACTGCATATTCAGTGACTTCATAACCTTGCTCTTTAGCTACTTTTGTAAATTCGGCGACTTGCGATTTTGAGTTATCTTCAGATGAGCTATACAAAATGCCGATTTTTTTCACATTTGGTGTGATTTCCTTAATCAGTTCAATTTCCTTGTCAACTGGAAATTTATCAGAAACACCTGTCACATTTCCCTCAGGCTTTTTGATATTTTTGACAAGTTTCGCACCGACTGGATCAGAAACTGCCCCCATAACAACAGGAATTTTAGATGTTGCATTGGCTAAAGCTTGAGCTGTCGGTGTTGCAATACCAATCAAAACATCATCTTTTTTATCTACAAGTTGCTCCGCCATTGTTGTCACCTTAGATTGATCAGCTTGGGCATTGTAGAAGTCGATTTTAGCATTAGCGTAGCCCTCGTCTGCTAGTCCCTCTTTGATACCGTCATAGATTTCATCCAAGGCTGGATGTGTAACAAATTGCAGAACACCAACCTTGACTTCTGTTGATTTTTTTGACGAAATGTTATCTTTTGCCAATTTCGGCACGAAAATTGAGATAAGTGCAATCACAACGATTGCAAGTATAACGATTGGCATTTTTTTATTTTTCATTTGAAAACTCCTTTATTTGAACTTTAAGCAAACTTTCTACGAAAGTTTGCGACTAGGTCGCAACGCTTTTAAGTATCCTACTTTAATGTATGTTATTAAAACGACTGATTTGAAAAACTATCTAAGACTTCCTAAGCTCAAGGATCTGAAACTTGCGTTAATTTATCGATTAATGTTTGATCTAGCTTTGTTTTTAAGGTAATTTTGTCAACAGATGCTTTGACTTCTCCATTAAATTCGACAATGTTAATGGCAGAATCATCTAATTTTAATTTTTGGATAAACTTGTGAGGATATAATTCTTGGCAGATATAAATTGGTTTTTCCAAGTGCAGATTCTCATTTTTAGTGATAAATTTAGCAAATTTCGCATTTAATTCAGTATTCCGCGCATTTAAAACAATCAGTATCGTCCTCGTCCGCTCTGATAGTAATTTCTCAAAATTATCATCTGGTACAGCCTTAATCTGCTCTGTCGTCGGCATTTTAGGAACAATCTGGCTTTCTTGCACCCGAACAGTTCGATGAATCGAAGATGAAACATAGCAAAAGATGACCAGCACGCAAATACGCACACCCCAAATCAAATATTTTTTCTTCATTCTACCATTATAACATATCATTTCGTCGGAAAATCAGGTCTTTTGCAAAAAAATCTGATAAAATAGAAGTATACAAGATAGAAATAGGTGAAACCATGTCTTTTGACGGAATTTTTTTACATCATATGACTGCTGAATTGTCGGAAAATCTGACTGGCGGGCGCATTCAGAAAATCAATCAAGTTTTTGAGCATGAACTCGTGCTACAAGTGCGTTCTAATCAAAAATCTCACAAGTTATTATTATCAGCTCACCCGACTTTTGGGCGTGTTCAGCTGACTGAAACCGTTTTTGAAAGTCCCAAAACGCCATCAACTTTTACCATGATTTTGCGGAAATATCTCAGTGGCGCTTTCATCGAAAAAATTTATCAAGTTGCCAATGACCGTCAAATTATTTTTGAGATTTCCACCAAAAATGAGATTGGTGATCGCATGAAAATTGCCTTGATTGCTGAAATCATGGGCAAACACAGCAATCTCATTTTAATGGACAGAACGTCCAACAAGATTCTCGAATCAATCAAACATGTCGGTTTTTCGCAAAATCAATATCGGACGATTTTACCAGGGTCGACTTATCTTGCGCCGCCGACTGACGGTAAACGCAATCCTTTTACGACTTCTGATGAGAAGATTTTTGAGAGCTTGCAACTTTCTGAAAATTTACAACACATTTTTCAAGGCTTGGGACGTGACAGTGCAACTGCTTTGTCTGGTCTGAGCTTGGCTGATTTCAAGTCTGTTTTGACGACTGTCGTCCCAAGTATTTATGCCAATGATACGTTTTCAGCGATACAATTAGCTGACGATTTTGTGGCTTTTGAGACCTTGTCGGCTATGCTGGACCATTATTATCAAAATAAAGCGGAACGTGACCGCGTGCGGCAAGTCGCAAGCGAGGTCATTCGCAAGGTGGCGGGCGAGTTGGACAAGAATCGCAAGAAACTAAAAAAACAGCAGCGTGAGCTCAAAGCGACGGATAATGCTGAAATTTTCCGCCAAAAAGGCGAGCTTTTAACGACTTTTCTGCATGATGTGCCAAATGATAAAACGACGGTAACTTTGGCCAACTACTATACCAACGAACCAATCGAAATCGCACTCAATCCTGCCCTAACGCCAAATCAAAATGCACAAAAATATTTCCATAAGTATTCTAAACTCAAGCAAGCTGTCAAATTTTTGGGCGAGCAGATCGATAAGACCAAGCAGACAATTACTTATCTGGAATCTGTCGAAAATTCGCTTGAACAGGCATCTGTGACTGAGATTTCAGACATCAAGGAAGAATTGATTCAGACTGGTTTTATCAAGCAGAAACATCGCAATAATAAAAAACAGAAACTGCTACCACCCGAAAAATATCAAGCAAGTGATGGCACAATCATTCTTGTTGGCAAAAATAATTTGCAAAATGAGCAAGTCAGTTTCAAATTGTCACGAAAAGGCGATTTGTGGTTTCATGCTAAGGATATTCCTGGCTCTCATGTGATTATCACTGGAAATACGACACCCTCCGATGAAACAATTACTGAGGCTGCTGAACTTGCCGCTTATTTTTCAAAAGCACGTTTATCAAATTTAGTTCAAGTTGATATGATTGAGGTCAAAAAACTTCATAAGCCAACTGGTACACCGCCTGGATTTGTGACTTATGTCGGTCAGAAAACATTGCGCGTGACGGCTGATGAGGATCGAATACATGCTATGAAAGTCAAATGAAAACTGTCTAGCTATTTTCTGAAAATTGATTTAAAATATACTCGTTCAAGTATAAAAACGAAACGCAAGATGAGAGATAGTTTCAAACAAATGTGTCAATGGCTGGCTGTCCTAGCCTCATCTGTTTCGTCTTTGTGCTTGAATGAATATAATAATACGCATATTACCTGACAAAGATAAACTAAAATGTTATAATCAAAAGTGACTAGAAAACTTGGCAAACCGAGTATAGGAAAGGAATCATCACATGACAGATGTAAAATTGCACAAAAAAGTAATCCTCGTAGGCGATGGTGCTGTCGGCTCTTCATATGCTTTCGCCCTTGTCAACCAAGGTATCGCACAAGAACTTGGTATTGTCGACTTGAACAAGGATAAAACCGAGGGTGATGCCGAAGATTTAAGCCATGCGCTCGCTTTCACGTCGCCTAAAAAAATCTATGCGGCGGACTATGCCGATGCCCATGATGCCGATTTGGTCGTTTTGACGGCTGGTGCGCCACAAAAACCTGGTGAAACACGCCTTGATTTGGTGCAAAAAAACTTGCGTATCAATAAAGATGTCGTGTGCAAGATTGTCGCTTCAGGCTTTGACGGTATTTTCCTCGTTGCTGCGAACCCTGTTGATATTCTGACTTACTCGACTTGGAAATTCTCAGGTTTCCCGAAAGAGCGTGTTATCGGATCAGGCACATCGCTTGATTCGGCACGTTTCCGTCAAGCCCTTGCAGATAAAATCGGCATTGATGCACGTTCTGTCCATGCGTATATCATGGGTGAGCATGGCGATTCTGAGTTTGCCGTTTGGTCTCATGCCAATGTTGCTGGTGTTAAACTTGAGCAGTGGCTGCAAGAAAATCGTGATATTGATGAACAAGGTTTGATTGATATTTTTGTTGATGTGCGCGATGCCGCTTACTCAATTATTAACAAAAAAGGTGCGACTTTCTACGGCATTGCAGCCGCATTAGCGCGTATTACTAAAGCCATTTTGGATGATGAAAATGCTGTCTTACCACTTTCAGTTTTTCAGTCTGGTCAATACGGTATTGAAGATGTTTTCATCGGTCAGCCTGCTATCGTTGGTGGACATGGTATCGTCCGTCCCGTTAATTTGCCGTTAAATGATGCGGAATCACAAAAAATGTCTGCTTCTGCAAAAGAATTGAAAGCAATTATCGAAGAAGCTTTCTCAAATGAAGAATTTAGCTCAGCTGCTAAACAATAAATAACACATTAAAAAAACGTCAAAAGACGTTTTTTTAATGTCTCAAAGACTAGAGATTTTACCTGTCAAATTGAAGAAAAAGATGATAAGAACCGCAATACTTACCATTAAAATAAGTAAAATAATCGCAAAGCTAAGTGTCAAAATACGTGGTTTACCAATCTCATAATTTCGCTGTGCTTTCGCCCCATTATATCTCGCCATCGCTAAACTTGCTAAAACGACAATGACTAACTGTGAAATTAAAGAAACTACTGTTACACTATTATTGCTTGCTAAATAGTAGTTGAGAAGTGTTAAAATACCAGCTATAATTGCTAGAATAATTGACATAAAAACCTCCAACTATCATAAATTTCTAATCTCCTTTAATAATAGAATAGCATATCTTAGAAAATTTTTCAAAAGTTATGGTTACTTCACAAAAAAATAACAACCAAAAGTTGTCATTTTAATCTGTAAACAAAGTCAATTTACGAAAGTATGCTTATTTGGCTAACTCATAAATCGCCTCGGCGTAAATTGCCGCAGCTCGCAACAAAACATCAACTGGAATAAATTCATTAGCTTGGTGCATGGTGTCAATATCACCCGGGAACATCGCACCAAAGGCTACACCACGTTTGAGCAAGCGCCCAAATGTTCCACCACCAATAATTTGCTCATGACCTTTGAGACCTGTTTGCTTTTCATAAACACTGAGCAACGTGCTAACCAATTCATCAGTCATTGGCACATAATGCGGTAGATGTTCGTGCGCTGATTTTGTGACTTTAGCAACACCAGAAAGTTTCGTCAAAACAGCATAAATCCTATCAGAATCTGTGCCTTGTGGATAGCGGAAATTAAGCGCAATCGTGTTATCAGATGAGTGCTCATCAAACTTGAAAACACCTGCATTCATGGATAGAGCACCCATTTTCGCATCTTCAAAAGCAAGGCCTAGTTTTTTCCCCGCGTGGTCTTCAAAAACTAATGTGCCAGCGATTTTGGTAAATGCTGACTCAACGCCAATTTCGTCTAAGAATTTTGCCAAATAAGTTGCACCGTTGACACCTTTTTCAGGCATGGCACCATGAGCTGAACGACCATGAAGTGTCACGATTTTTCTGTTTTCAATACCATTTTCAATGTCAAATCTGATATGTTTAGTCGCATAAGTTTTGATAAATGTTTCAAGTTTCGCGTTTAAATCAACTAAGTCGCCTGAAATAACAGCCGTTGCTGATTCAGGTACCATATTTTCACGCAAACCGCCTGAAAACTCATGCAAATGCACACGACCGTTATTTTCACCAGAAAAATGAAGATACTCGGTAATATTACCTTTTTCACCATTAATAATCGGAAATTCCGCATCTGGCGAGAAGCCAAAATCCGGCTCTGGCAAGCCAACATGCTTGAAATAGTAAGCCATATCGCCCCAACCTGACTCCTCGTCAGTCCCAACGATAAAACGAATTTTTTTCGTCAAAGGCAGATTTAGTTCTTTCAAAATTTTCAAACCATAATAACACGCCATGGTCGGCCCTTTGTCGTCAGAAGAACCACGCGCATAAATCTTGCCGTCACGAATCTCAGGCTCATAAGGGTTGCTATTCCAACCAGTTCCCGCAGGCACAACATCCATGTGAGCAAAAATACCCAGAACTTGCGCCTCATCTGGCAAATCGTCGCCATAGGTAAAATGTCCTGCATAGTTATCAACATTTTTTGTGGCATAACCGTCACGCTCAGCCAAGCTCAAAAATTGCTTGAGTGCCGCAACTGGACCCGAACCAAATGGCGTTTCAGCTGTTGCTTGGCTATCGTCACGCTCAGAGTTGATGGCCAACAATGAAAACAAATCCGCCAACAAATCAGTTTTACGCGCCTCTACTTCTGCTTTAAAATCAATGTTTGTCATACTTTCTCCTATTCCAACTATCAAATTCTATTTCTCTATAATTATAACATATTTCACTCATTCTCTACCTAAAAGCTTATTTTTTAAAAATTCATAATCTTCTGCCGTAATTAGCCCTTCTTCCATGGCAATCTTGGCATTGTAGAGCTTGTCCCATATGGTTTCTGAATCATAATTTTCTTTTTCAAGTGGCACTTCTTTAGATTCTAACACGCTTAGACTTTTTAAAAATTCAACGATTTTCTCATCTCCAATCAAGTCAGCTGCCAGTCCTCTGTAATGCTTTGCAGCTTCTTTTATCTTCTTGGCACTTTTTTGATTTTTCGCATTTTTTTCGCCTTCCTGAACGATTTTATAGATCTTTCGAACCACACGATTCGTCCAAAAAATGCCAATATTGACCCCCAAACTTTCAACCCGAACGTGTCCCCAAAAAAGACGAGTTTTTTCATTTATTGTCTTAACATCATTGAGTGGAATCGCCGAACCGTCATGATTAAAAGGACGCCAACGCCCATAGACCAAGCGATTCTCGTTCGTAATGGCATAACCATAGTAGCCGTCCGATTTAAAAAATCTTGGAATAGCATTTTCATCAGTCGCCTCCTTCTCATAATCAAAATGAAGACCGATAAAAGTCTCAACAGCATACTCATCTTTACCAAATTTATTTGCAACAACTTTAAAATGCTGCCTTTGTATCCATGGTCCAATTAAGAAATTTATATTAAAACCGAGTTTATTTAAACGAGCATAACGATACATTTCTGATGGAAGATTAGTTTGCCATTCTTCATAATCAACTTCATCGTCAAACGCTTCATAGTCCTCTACTTCTTCGTCATCTTCATAGATTTCATCGTCAATTTTATTTCTTCTAAAAAGCATTTTTCGCCCTCCTTTCACTTTTTTATCAAATAAACTTATTTTTTGTCATTTAATGTTAATTTTTCTTTAATTCGCTTAGCAACTTTGTAGGGAATACCTGCCTCATAAATTTCTTCGGGTGTTGCTGCTTGTACCTTGGTCAATGATTTAAATGTCCGCATGAGTTGCTGCTTGCGTTTTGGTCCCAAACCCTTGATATTATCAAGTTGACTTGAAAAAGAATTTTTCGAGCGGACTTGTCTATGGAAAGTTATAGCAAATCTATGCACCTCATCCTGTATCCTTTGAAGTAAGAAAAACTCTTGACTTTGACGGCTCAGAGGCACGACTTCTAAGGGTTCGCCAAATAACAGTTCTTGCGTTTGGTGTTTGTCATTTTTTGCCAAACCCGCAAGCGGAATATCAAGTCCGAGACTGTCGAGAATTTCCTTAGCCGCGTTAATCTGCCCAACACCACCGTCCATGATAATCAAGTCAGGCAACACACTGTCCTCACGAATGGCGCGACTGTATCGGCGCAAAATAACCTCGCGCATACTCGCATAATCATCCGCACCCGTGACAGTTTTAATCTTGTACTTGCGATAATGCTGCTTTTCCGGCTTACCGTCAATGAAAACGACCATGGCGCTAACAGGACTCGTCCCCATGATATTAGAGTTGTCGAAACTCTCAATACGGTGGGGCGTCGGAATATTCATGATTTCGCCAAGATTTGCGATAGCACCCTGCGTTTTCTCGATTGATTTTTCAGCTAAGGAAAATTTTTGCTGGAGACTGACTCGGGCATTTTTTGTCGCGAGATTAACTAACTGTTTCTTTTCACCACGAGAAGGTTGAAAAACTTTAGTATTGGTCAGCGCTTTGACTGAGTCAAGATCAATATCAGACGGAATGAAAATTTCCTTAGGAATAAAATGATCATTTTCCTTATAAAATTGCCCGATATATGTAAGAAAATCCTCATCCGCCTCATTATAGTAAGGAAACAGATTAACATCCCGCTGAATCAGCTTACCTTGACGGACAAAGAAAACTTGCACACACATCCAGCCTTTGTCAACAGCATAGCCAAAAACATCACGATCTTGCAAGTCTTGATTCATAACTCGTTGTTTGGTGCGCAGCGTGCCAATACTCTTGACTAAATCACGATATTCTGCCGCTTTTTCAAACTCAAATTCTGCTGCTGCTGCGTGCATTTGCGTGTTAAGTGTCTTGATAATTTTATCTTCACCACCATTTAAAAATTTGGTAATTTCATCAGTCATATTAGCATATTCTGCTGGTTTAACATCAAAAATACACGGCGCTAAACACTGGTGCATATGATAATAGAGACAAACTTTATTAGGTAACACGTGACATTTACGTAAAGGAAAAATACGATCTAGCAAATGTTTGATTTCATTTGCCGCACTAACATCTGGATAAGGCCCAAAATATTTGGCGCCGTCTTTCTTGACTTGCCGCGTAATGAGCAATCGCGGGAATTTCTCACGCGTGATTTTGATAAACGGGTAAGACTTGTCATCCTTGAGCATAATATTATACTTAGGCATATTTTCTTGAATCAGATTGATTTCAAGCAAGAGCGCTTCAATATTTGACTCAGTAACAATAAATTCAAAATCGACAATTTCCGAAACTAAAAGCTCAGTCTTGGTATCATGTGACCCACGAAAATAAGACCGCACGCGATTCCTCAAATTTTTTGCCTTACCGACGTAAATAATCGTGCCGTTTTTATCCTTATGCAAATAACAGCCAGAGCTGTCGGGAAGTAACTCAAGTTTTGCTTTGATTGTTGCATTCATACTTATTCTATTATACCAAAAAAACGTCGTTTCAGACGTTTTCATGTTTAAATCAACTAATAATCCTTAACTTTTTCAATAAAATGATAATTTTAAGAAATATCACAACAAATAACTCTCGGTATCTTTGATTATCTATCTTTCCAGTTATCATCATTTGCTTTCAATTCTATCGTAATCGCTGTTCCCTTGCCAAAATCACTTTCGGATGATGTAAAAAGTGTCGCATCTGATTCTTTGAGACGCAATTGCGCCTCCCTATCAGTCGCTTTCATCCAAGACATCATATCCGTTTTGAGTTTGCGGTCGTACTCTGTCGCTGTTCCCTTGGCAATTCGATTGCCTAGCGCATCATAAGTGTAGAGTATTTGTTTGCCCCAAGTCGAGATTTCTTGGATTAAACGCCCCTCGACATCGTACTGATAAGTCGTGACCTCGCCTAAACTACTGCACTTTTGGCTGACATGAGCATTTTGGTCATACTCGTAAATTGCGCCCTTATCACTCGTGATTTCTATGAGTTGATTATCAATGTTGTTGTGCCACTCTTGAATGTCCTTGCCATTGACAGTCAACTGTGTTGCGATACAATTGCCGACGTTATCATATTAAAATAGTTTTTAAGGTGCGAAAAAGGTCATTCTCCTATTAGACTTCTCCCGAAATTAAATTTCGAAATTGATAATACCGCAAATTAAGGACGCACGAAGTAAGTGCCTCTTTCTTCGATTACGATATTTCTGAGCCATACACTTAAAGGTTTTGATTTTAGCATTGATATTCTCAATCAAAATTCTTTCCCTTGAAATACGGCGAT
>NZ_BLLI01000036.1 GCF_011170085.1 Pseudolactococcus hodotermopsidis
CTAAAATCAAAACCTTTAAGTGTATGGCTCAGAAATATCGTAATCGAAGAAAGAGGCACTTACTTCGTGCGTCCTTAATTTGTGGTATTATCAATTTCGAAATTTAATTTCGGGAGAAGTCTATTAATGGAAATACTATCGCATTTGTTATTGGCAGTAAAGTTTTTAATTTTCTAAAATTATGGTAAAATGAAGATATATAGACAAAAATAGAAACAGAGACGAACATGATAGAAAATATCTCAGAACTTAAAGCGCGACAGGAAAGAATTCGGAATTTTTCGATTATTGCGCATATCGACCATGGTAAATCAACCTTGGCTGATCGCATTTTGGAGCAGACAAAGACCGTGACGGCGCGTGAAATGCAGGCGCAGCTTTTGGATTCTATGGATTTGGAGCGTGAGCGTGGCATTACCATTAAGCTAAATGCGATTGAGCTGAATTATACGGCAAAAGACGGCGAAACTTACATTTTTCATTTGATTGATACGCCTGGGCATGTTGACTTTACTTATGAAGTGTCTCGAAGTCTTGCGGCTTGTGAGGGGGCGATTCTCGTTGTTGATGCTGCGCAAGGAATTGAGGCGCAAACGCTTGCTAATGTCTATCTGGCGCTTGATAATGACCTCGAAATCTTGCCTGTCATTAACAAGATTGATTTGCCAGCTGCGGATCCTGAGCGTGTCCGTCAAGAAATCGAAGATGTGATCGGCCTTGATGCAAGCGAGGCTGTTTTGGCGTCGGCTAAAGCGGGCATTGGCATTGAAGAAATTCTTGAGCAAATCGTTGAGAAAGTGCCCGCACCACAAGGTTCTGTCGATAATCCTTTGAGAGCGCTGATTTTCGACTCGGTTTACGATGCTTATCGGGGCGTGATTCTCCAAGTTCGTGTTATGGACGGCATTGTCAAGCCCGGCGATACCATTCAGTTGATGAGTAATGGTAAGGAATTTGATGTGACTGAAGTCGGCATTTTCACACCGAAAACGGTAGGACGCGATTATCTGGCAACTGGCGATGTGGGCTATATCGCTGCGGCGATTAAGACAGTTGCGGATACGCGCGTGGGGGATACCATTACCCTTGCCAATAATCCCGCAGAGACGGCACTAGACGGCTACAAACAACTCAATCCCATGGTTTTTGCAGGAATCTACCCGATTGAGTCCAATAAATACAATGATTTACGTGAGGCATTAGATAAATTACAGCTCAATGATGCTAGTCTGCAGTTTGAACCTGAAACATCACAAGCGCTTGGCTTTGGCTTTCGTTGTGGTTTCCTCGGCTTGCTCCACATGGATGTGATTCAGGAGCGTTTGGAGCGTGAGTTCAACATTGACCTCATCATGACGGCGCCGAGCGTGGTATATCATATCAATACGACTGACGGCGAAGTGCTTGAAGTTGCTAATCCTAGCGAGTTTCCCGAGCCTACCCGCATTGACAATATCGAAGAACCCTTTGTCAAGGCGCAAATCATGGTGCCGCAGGAATATGTTGGTGCAGTTATGGAGCTTGCGCAGCGCAAACGTGGCGATTTTGAGACCATGGACTATATGGATGAAAATCGGGTTAATGTTATCTATCAAATTCCCTTGTCAGAAATCGTTTTTGACTTTTTCGACAAGCTCAAATCAAGCACCAAAGGCTATGCGAGTTTTGACTACGAGATTTCGGAATATCGCAAGAGTTCACTGGTCAAAATGGATCTTTTGCTCAATGGCGAACGTGTTGATGCGCTGAGTTTTATTGTGCATAAGGAATTTGCTTATGAGCGTGGGAAAATTATTGTGGATAAATTAAAGAAAATTATCCCACGTCAACAGTTTGAAGTACCAATTCAAGCAGCTTTTGGTCAAAAAATTGTCGCGCGTTCAGATATTAAAGCGCTTAGGAAAAATGTTCTTGCCAAATGTTACGGCGGTGATATTTCGCGGAAACGTAAATTGCTTGAGAAACAAAAAAAGGGCAAAAAGCGCATGAAAGCAATCGGCAATGTCGAAGTACCACAAGAGGCGTTTTTGAGTGTTTTGAGTATGGATGATGAATAGGAGAGATAGAGATAGAGTTAGGGTTGCGAGTGTATGGCATTGGATAAGAATTTTTGAAGATGTCTGATGAACTATTCCATTATGAGGGGAATTACAAATGTTATTTAACAGACACTTTGATTTTTTCTCTGCTGCCAAATCTACTCAAGGGAAGAATAGAGTGTTAAAAAAAGTTAGTCAATTATCTTGATAACTCTAAATATCTTATGGGCATCTCTAAAAACTGCTTGACCAAATTTTAGATAGATTTTTTAACCGCAAGGAAAACCGACGACGGCTTGTGACGAGTAATCGCAGCCACAAGGCTAGGAGGATTGACGTAGGATTTGGAAAATCTAGCACATTTTTTCCTGTTAGCGATTTTATGAGCTAACAAAATTTGGGAAATCTGAGTTTTTAGAGATGCCCTTATTACTTTTGAAAGTACGACTTGGGAAGAGGTAGTATTTAAAGTAACTGAATTTTCCCAGACAATCGGAAAAACAGTGGATTATTACTGGTTCTATAAACTTTGAACATAATTTATGGCGCAATCATTCTAAAATACTAGGAGTAAGTACAGATGCGCCTTTCAATGATATATAAAGAGAAATTATCTTGTTCTTTGAGATATGTATCAGAAGAATTTTTTGAATAAAAAGCGAAACTAATATCAAAAAAGTGCATAAATCTGCACTTTTTTCATTTTCACGCTTGACAAACGAGAAAATATACACTAAAATGAATATATATACAAAACGAGGTCGAAAATATGAAAAAAATATCAATTATTGGTATCTCTGGTTATTCTGGTTTAGAACTGCTGAGGTTGCTACATAACCACCCAGATGCTGAAATTGTCAATGTTTATGGCACATCAAATACGGGAACTCTCCTAACGGAAATTTTTCCAAAATTGATTTATTTGCCAAAATATGCAAAATTAATCATCAAACCGTTTTCATCACAGGAAATCATGCAAACATCAGATGTTGTATTTTTTGCAACACCAGCGGGAATTGCAGCTGAACTTGCGACAGATTTCATCAAAGCTGATTTTCCAGTTGTTGATTTGTCGGGCGATTTTCGGTTGCAAAATCCATTGCAATATGAAAAATGGTATCAAAAATCAGCAATTCATGCCGATTTATTGCCGAAAGCTGATTATTTGTTAGCTGATTTTGATCAACCAAAGCAGACTTATATGTCAAATCCTGGCTGTTATGCGACGGCGACTTTGCTTACTCTAGCGCCATTGTACTTGCAAAATCTGATTCAGTTGGATAGCGTTATCGTTGATGCCAAGTCTGGTTTGTCTGGTGCGGGCAAGAATTTATCGGACAGCAGTCATTTTGTTAATGTGAACGAAAATGTCAGCATGTATAAACTCAATCAACATCAGCACATTCCAGAAATCAGCAATAAACTGAAAACTTGGCATGAAAATGCCTTGCCGATTCAGTTTTCAACGTCACTGATTCCTGTCAATCGCGGTATTTTTGTCTCAACCTATGCTAAATTGGCTGAAAGGGTTTCCTTCTCAGATGTGGTGGCGGCGTATCATCAGACTTATGACGATAAATATTTCGTCAGAGTTTTGGGTGATAACCGTTTGCCCGATTTGCATCGCGTTGTCGGCACGAATTTTACCGACATTGGCATGAGCTATAACGAACTAACGCACACACTCACGGTCGTGACCGTGCTTGATAATCTCGTGAAAGGAGCGGCGGGGCAAGCGATTCAGAACATGAACCACTTTTTTGGTTTTGCTGAAAATGCTGGGCTTGACCTTGTGCCGATTTTGTAAAATGAAAGAAATTAAAGGAAATATTGCCTCACCAAAGGGGTTCACAGCAGATGCGATACACGCGGAACTCAAATTTCAAAAGTTGGACTTAGGCGTGATTTTGTCGGAAGTTCCTGCAGTAGTTGCAGGTGTTTTCACAACTAACAAAGTTACAGCAGCACCAGTTCAGCTTGATAAAGCGGTTGTTGCAGAGGGAGTCGCCCAAGCGATTATCGTCAACTCAGCTATCGCAAACGCCGTTACAGGCGAAGAAGGGTTAAATAATGCCCAAAAAACGCAACGTTTACTTGCTGAAAAATTTGAGCTGAATAAAAGCCACGTTGCAGTTTGTTCAACGGGCGTTATTGGTAAACAGCTCCCGATGGATAAGATAGCGCTTGGTATCTCAAAATTATCAGCTAAAAACGGTCATATAGATGGCTTTGCAGAGGCGATTTTGACGACAGATACCGTCAAAAAAGAAGTTGTCTATGAAGTCGAAATTGGCGGACAAACAGTAACTATCGCTGGTGTTTGTAAGGGTTCTGGCATGATTCATCCCAATATGGCAACCATGCTTGCCTTTATCACAACGGATGTCAAAATTGATCAAGCCTTGCTCCAAAAAATGCTGTCAGAAGTGATTGAGACGACTTTCAATCAAATCACAGTGGACGGCGATACGTCAACCAACGATACGGTTCTCGTTTTGGCAAATGGTCTGGCTGAAAATGCTGAAATTACAGATGAAAATAGTGCTGATTATGCGACATTTAAAGCTGTTTTAGCGCAAATTTGTCAAACATTAGCCAAAAAAATCGCAGCAGACGGCGAGGGCGCAACCAAACTCATCGAGGTCAATGTGACAGGTGCGCCAGATGAGTTATCAGCTCGCATGATTGCCAAGCAAATTGTCGGGTCAAGTCTTGTCAAAACGGCGATTTTCGGCGCTGATCCTAACTGGGGGCGCGTGATTTCAGCGATTGGGCAAGTCGCACCATTTGAGGTCTCGGATATTGAGCTTGAGATTCAAGGTGATTTGGTTTTGCTCCATTCGACACCTGTTGATTTTGACCAAGCTGAATTGTCTGAAAAACTCAAGAAAAAAGTTGTGGTTATTGATGCAGAACTTAACACTGGCGACAAAACGGGTACGGCTTGGGGCTGTGATTTGACTTACAAATATGTTGAAATCAATGCCCTCTACCATTCATAAGAAAGAAAAACGATGACACATTTACTCCAAAACTACGGCACGAGAATCCCAATCAAGTTCACGCATGGTAAGGACGTTTATCTCTACGCTGAGACCGGCAAAAAATATTTGGACTTCACGAGCGGTATCGGCGTGATGAATCTCGGCTACTCGTTTACGGCGGGAAAAAACGCCGTTAAAGCGCAAGTTGACGCGCTTGCTCACATCTCCAACCTCTACGAAAATCCTTTGCAAGAGGAAGTTGCAGCATTTTTGACCTATGGCGACAAGTACAAGGCATTTTTTGCCAATTCGGGTACGGAGGCCAATGAAGCAGCACTCAAAATAGCGCGTTTGATTCGACCAAATGCAGAAATTCTAGCCTTTGTTGATGGGTTTCACGGTCGAACGTTTGGTGCCATGTCAGCAACGATGCAAGAGAAAATTCAAAATGGTTTCGCGCCACTTGTGCCAAATTTCACAAAGGCAATTTTCAATGATGTTGCCAGTTTAAAGTCTGCTGTGACGGCTAAAACAGGGGCGATTATTTTTGAAATTGTCCAAGGCGAAGGTGGCGTGACACCAATCACAGCAGAATTTGCGGCAACTTTGAAAAGTTTTCAAGAACAGGACATTTTGCTGATTATTGACGAAGTTCAGACTGGCATAGGTCGGACTGGCAAGTTGTTTGCCTTTGAACATTTCGGATTTGTGCCTGATATTGTCACTTCAGCTAAAGGTTTGGGAAATGGTCTGCCCGTTGGTGCGATGTTGGTTAAAAATGAATTTGCAGCTTATTTTAGTGCGGGTAAACATGGGTCGACTTTTGGTGGTAATCCGCTAGCTATGGCGAGTGCGAAAGCTGTTTTGACAAGTTTGACTGCTGATAACTTTTTGGCTGAAGTTGCTGATAAGGCTGATTTCTTGAGGACTGAGTTAGATGAAAAATTAGCAACAAAATCTTCTGTCAAAGCTATCAGAAATCTGGGACTAATGGCTGGCATTCAACTTGCTGACGAAAGTCAACTGGGGCAGGTCTTGTCAAAAGCTAGAGCGCAGGGGTTACTTGTCTTGTCCGCAGGTCATGACGTTGTTAGACTTCTGCCACCATTAGTCATCAGTAAAACGCAATTAGCAGACGGTGTCAAAATACTGGAGGAAATTTTATGAATATCGCTGAAACGCTGACGGCAGCGCTGCCTTTTATGCTCAAATATCAAGGGCAGACGGTCGTTATCAAGTACGGTGGCAATGCCATGACTGACGAGCGAATCAAAAAGTCGGTGCTGAGCGATATTTTGTTGCTCAAAACCATGGGGATTAACGTTGTACTCGTTCACGGCGGTGGTCCTGCGATTAACGACATGCTCGAAAAGTATGGCAAGGAATCGAGGTTTATCAACGGTTTGCGCCATACTGATGAGGAGACGGCTGAGCTTGCGCTTGCGGCCCTGTCGGGCATGGTCAACAAAAGTCTGGTTCGCGATATTCAACGGCTTGGGGGAGAGGCGATTGGTATCTCTGGCGTCGATGGGCGGATGATTGAGGTCAAACAGCTATCAGATGAACTTGGCTTTGTTGGCGAAATAACACGAATTAACACTGAAATTATTGAACGAATTGCTAAAACGACTGCAATTCCAGTGATTGCAACAGCGGGAGTTGATAAATTTGGTGAATTTTATAACGTCAATGCAGACACTGCTGCCAGTCGAATTGCAGGTGAATTACAGGCTGAACGTTTTATTCTCTTGTCAGATGTGCGTGGTTTGTATGCTGATTTTCCAGATGAAACGTCCTTTTTACATGAGGTCAATTTGTTTGAAATTGACAACTTGATTGCCACTGGTAAAATTACGGGAGGTATGATTCCCAAACTTGAGGCGATTAAATATGCCATGCAAAATGGTTTGACTGAGGCTGTTCTGTTAGACGGTCGCTTGAAAAATTCACTGATTTTGGAATTGTTTACGGACGAGGGATTTGGGACTTTGATTAAAAAATGATAAAATCTCGTTTTGGCGAGATTTTTTTGATGATTTTAAATGAAATTCAGATTGAACTTGACATTTTACTCATAGGTAAAAACAAAAATACCAAGACAGTATTATCTTGGTATTTTCTTATTAAAGCTGGTCTTTTATTTGAAAAAATGTGCGATTGTCCCGCTTTCAATTAGGACTAAAATGCCGATAATGAGATAGATAAAACCAACGACATAACGACTGTATTTTTCAGTTATTTCATGAATACCTGGGAAGTTAGACAATAATTTGCCCAAAAAAATCAAGCAAAAAATAGAGATAAGAAATAAAATCAGTGTTAAGATAAGATTTGTTACATTTAATGTGATGAAATAAGGTGTGAAAAGTCCGATATTATCTGCACCACAACTAGCAAAGGTAATCAAAGCGACAGTGAGGAGCAAGCCTTTTGATTTTTCATGTTGTGTCAGCATCTCAACTGCCTCCTCAGCCTCACTTTCTTCTTCATGTGAGAAAAGTGTTTTAAAGCCGAAATACAAAGGAATGACGCCCAAGAAACCCAGCAACCATTTTTCCGGAACGAAATGTAGGACATAGGCGAGAAAAAGCGAGACAAGAATTAAGGCAATCGACCCGATGAATTGACCGAGATAAATCTGATAGTGTTTTTTGCTAGGCGTTTTTGGCGAAAAGAAAGATAAGAATGACCAGCAAATCGATGGCTGTTGACCAGTAGAGGAGAGTTCCCTCAATTAAAATTTTTAACATACGCACCTTTTTCTAGTTTCATAAGTATAGACAAGTTTATCTCTGAAGATTGTTTGACCAAAGAAAACCTAAGTTCCTACATGATAGTATAACAAACTTTGGTATGAACTGCAATTCTTTGATAGTATACTTTATTTAAAATTAGTGATTTGCCGTAAAGGAGCGTAGCTTGTGCGGACAAAAAGTTACAGAACTAGAAGAGCAGTTAAATGCTGAAAATCGCGTGTATTTTGAGGAATTATACAATACTTTGTTCTTGAATGGTGCGATTTATAATTCACAAGCGGTGTCGGAAACATCTTATACTCTGTTATTGGACTTGCTGGCTGCACAAGATGCTGGTGAAAATGCGTCTGGCTATTTTTGGGTAAGTCCGATTCAGATGTCGAAAAGATTGCTCAAAAATATTTTTCGCTATTTTTCTTATCATCTACATTATTTGGGGAATCAGATTTATCCTATCTGTGAAAAATGAGGTTAAGTTACAAGAGTTTTAGTCATTAAATCTAACCTTATCAAATTTGTTTGACACTATTTAATATCGAAATCCAGACATCATTTGTAAAAAAAATCACAATGGCAATAAAGCAAAAATTTTGGTATAATAGAAGATAATACGTTTGGTCATTTCTAAAGCTGTGAACAGCGTTTAGCTATGCCCATTTACCTGTATTTGAAAGGCTGTTTAAGTAATGCAAGATAAAAATTTAGTCACGGTCAATCTGACCAGTGAAATGAAAACGAGTTTCATCGACTATGCCATGAGCGTTATTGTTGCGCGGGCACTTCCTGATGTGCGTGACGGTCTGAAACCTGTTCATCGCCGTATTCTCTATGGCATGAACGAGCTTGGCGTGACACCCGACAAACCGCATAAAAAGTCCGCTCGTATCACTGGGGATGTGATGGGTAAGTACCACCCTCACGGCGATTCAGCGATTTATGAGTCAATGGTTCGGATGGCGCAATGGTGGAGTTATCGTCATATGCTGGTTGACGGCCATGGGAACTTTGGTTCTATGGACGGCGACGGGGCAGCTGCGATGCGGTATACCGAGGCGCGGATGAGTAAGATTGCGCTTGAAATGTTGCGCGATATTAACAAAAAAACGGTTGATTTCATTGATAATTATGACGGAACTGAGCGTGAGCCAGTTGTTTTGCCTGCGCGTTTTCCTAACCTTTTGGTCAATGGGACGACAGGGATTGCCGTTGGTATGGCGACCAATATCCCGCCACATAACCTTGGCGAAACGATTGATGCGGTCAAGCTCCTCATGGACAATCCCGATGCGACAACGCGCGACATCATGGAAGTTTTGCCTGGTCCCGATTTCCCGACTGGTGCACTTGTCATGGGGCGTAGCGGTATTCATCGTGCCTATGAAACAGGTAAAGGGAGCATTGTCCTACGTGCCAAGTCTGAGATTGAGCTAACTAAGACCGGCAAGGAACGGATCGTCATCACTGAGTTTCCTTATATGGTCAATAAAGCCAAGCTCCACGAACATATCGTGCGTTTGGCGCAAGAAAAGCGGATTGAGGGCATTACGGCAGTACGTGATGAGTCCAATCGTGACGGCGTGCGTTTTGTTATCGAAGTTCGCCGTGATGCGTCTGCCAATGTGATTTTAAACAATCTCTATAAATTAACCAGTGTTCAGACGAATTTCAGTTTCAACATGTTGGCAATTGTCAATGGTGAACCGAAAATTTTGTCAATTAAGCAAATTCTGACCCATTATATCGCCCATCAAAAAGAAGTGATTACGCGTCGGACACAGTTTGACAAGGAAAAAGCGGAGGCACGCGCTCATATTTTAGAGGGCTTGCTGATTGCTTTGGATAATATTGATGAAATTATCAAAATTATTCGCGGATCGGAAACGGATGCTATTGCTCAAGCTGAATTGATGTCTCGTTTTGAGTTGTCAGAACGTCAATCGCAAGCTATTTTAGATATGCGTTTGCGTCGTCTGACAGGTTTGGAACGTGAGAAGATTCAAAAAGAATATGATGATTTAATGGCGCTGATTGCTGATTTGATTGATATTCTTGCCAAACCCGAGCGGGTGATTGCCATTATCAAGGAAGAAATGGACGACATCAAGCGCAAATATGCGGATGCACGTCGGACAGAATTGCTAGTTGGCGAGGTTCTCAGCGTTGAGGATGAGGATTTGATTGAAGAAGAAGATGTTTTAATTACCTTATCAAACAAAGGTTATATTAAACGTCTCAACCAAGATGAGTTTCGTGCGCAAAACCGTGGCGGTCGTGGTGTGCAAGGCTCAGGCGTGTCTGATGAAGATTTCATCAAGCATATGGTGTCGACTTCGACTCATGATCATCTGCTTTTCTTCACGAATCTTGGGCGTGTTTATCGTATGAAAGCCTATGAGATTCCAGAATATGGTCGTCAAGCTAAGGGCTTGCCGATTGTCAATCTGCTCAAACTTGATGACGGCGAAACGATTCAGACGGTTATCAATGTTGAACAGTCTGACCAAGAGCGATTCCTTTTGTTTACCACGCAGCGTGGGCTTGTCAAGCGGACCAATGCGCAACATTTTGCTAATATTCGGACTAATGGTCTGAAAGCATTGAATTTGCGTGATGGTGATCAATTGGTCAATGTTCTTTTGACAACTGGCAATGAAGAGCTGATTATTGGCACGCACGATGGCTATTCTGTTCGTTTCAAGGAAAATATCTTGCGTGATATGGGACGTGCGGCAACGGGGGTTAAGGGTGTTAATCTTCGTGAGAATGACTTCGTTGTCGGCTCTAGCACCATTGACAACAGTCAAGAAGTCCTTGTCATCAGTGAAAATGGTCTAGGCAAGCGCACGAGTGCCGAACAATATCCGACCAAAGGTCGTGGTGTTAAGGGAATCAAAGTCATGAATGTGACGGAGCGAACTGGGAAACTGGCTGGGCTTGTCACGGTTACTGGCGATGAGGATCTCATGCTCATCACGGACACTGGTGTGGTCATCCGCACCAATGTGACCAATATCTCGCAAACTGGTCGGAGCGCTCAAGGTGTCAAGGTAATGCGCCTTGATAGTGATGCGCATATCGTGACTTTTGCGCTAGTTGAGTCTGAGCCTGTTGCTGCTGAAAATGGTTCTGAGGAAGTTGCAAGTGAAGAAGTTTAAGACTTTTCTAGGTTTGCTACTCACAGTCTTTGTCTTATCGGCTTGTAGCAATCAAGGAAAACGTGATTTACGTGAAAAAGCTTATATCAAGGAAACTTTTACCATGGGAACTTACGTTAAGATAACATCTTACGACAAAGGTCATGAGAAAGTCATCCAAAAGGCACTTGAAATTGCTGAAGAATACGATAAAAAAACAACTGTCAACCAATCAGGCAGTGAAATTGACAACATCAATGCGCAAGCGGGGATTAAACCTGTTAAAGTGTCAAAAGACGTTTATGATTTGCTGAAAACCGCTTATTATTATTCGGATAAGCAAACTGGCTTTGATATGACAATAGGTGCGCTAACGAGTCTTTGGCATATTGGTTTTGATGATGCCAAGAAGCCTAGTCAAGTTGAAATTGATAGCGTTTTGCCTGTACTTTCAAGCCAATTTGTTAGTTTTGATGATAATAAACAGACTGTTTTTCTTACTGAAAAAGGTGTGAAACTTGATTTGGGTGCGATTGCAAAAGGTTATGTTGCGGATAGAATGGTTGCTTATCTCAAAAAAAATGGGCTTACAACAGCTATTGTTGATTTGGGTTCTTCAAGTCTGTACTTAATCGGCAATTCGCCACGTGGTGAAAAAACGCCTTGGGCAGTTGGGATTAAGGATCCCAATAAGGAAGTCTCAAAGCAAATCGGAATCATTGAGGCTGAGAATCAATCGGTTGCGACTTCTGGTATTTATGAGCGTTATCTTGAGGTTGACGGTCAGGTTTATCCGCATATTTTAGACCCAAAAACGGGTTATCCTTTTGACAATGATATTCAAAGCGTGACCATTGTCAGTAAAAAATCAGTTGACGGGGATGCCTTGTCAACGACAATTTTTGCATTAGGAACCAAAAAAGGGTATAATTATATCAACCAGATGAAAGATGTTGAGGCGTTGTTCGTGAATAAGGCAAATGAGGTTTATCTCACGGAGAATTTAGCAGATAAGTTTGCGTTAAATGAAGCGTCTGGCTACAAATTGGGTAATGTGTCAGACTTGAAATAAATATAAGGAAATGAAATTCTCATTATGAAAAAAAGAAAACTTCGTCGTTGGCTAACCGACATCTTTTTAGTCTTACTTTTGTTGCTTGGCTTAGTATTGATTTTTAATCGTTCGATTAGAAATGCTTTAATGGCATGGAATGCGAATAAGTATCAGGTAACCAAGATTGATAAAAAAACGCTAAAGGAAAATGATAAAGCGGGTGTCGGCGAATTTGACTATGATACGGTTGAGGCGGTTGGTGTTGAAGATGTTATCGAAAGTCAGCTGAAAGCGCAAGTTTTACCAGTTATTGGTGGTATTGCGATTCCTGATTTAGAGATTAATCTTCCGATTTTTCGTGGTATCGGTAATACTGAGTTGATGTATGGTGCTGGAACGATGAAAGATGATATGGTCATGGGCGAGGGGAACTATGCCCTTGCCAGTCATAGCGTTAGTGGCTATGACAGTGATTTAGCCTTGCTTTTTACACCGCTTGCAAATGCGAAAAATGATATGATGATTTATATCACAGATAAGGAAACAGTTTATCAATATGTGATTGTAAATATTGATGTAGTAACACCTGAGCATGTTGAGGTGGTTGATGACCATCCTGGCAAGAAAGAAATTACGCTTGTTACTTGTGCGGATTCTCAGGCAATACGGCGAACTATTGTACGTGGGGAGCTTGTGAAAACATTTAAGTACGACAAGGCTGATAAAACAGTTGAGGCGGCATTTAATAAAAAATATAATCAATTTAAAGTTTTTTAATCATCTAAAGAGCAGTTGTTGTTTTGACTGCTTTTTTTATATGGTATAATTGAATATAAAATGAAAAGGAAAACAGGCCAATGGCGCATTTAAAAGTTTTAATCGTTGATGATGAGCTGTCAATTCGGGCGGGGATTCGTAATCTGATTAATTGGGAAGAGTCAGGTTTTACGCTTGTTGGTGAGGCGACAAATGGGCGTGATGCGCTGACTCAAATTGAGCAATATCAGCCGCATATTGTGCTGACAGATATTATCATGCCATTGCTTAATGGCGTTGAATTGTCAAATATTATTGCTAAAAATTATCCTGAGATTCAGGTAATTGTCTTGTCTAGTCACGATGATTTTGACTTGGTTAAATCTAGTTTTCAAAATGGGATTGTCGATTATATTTTGAAACCGACTTTGACGCCTGAAAGTTTGCTTGCAATTTTAAAACAGTCAGCGGCTAAAATTAAGTTGATTCAATCGGAAGTTGACCCGAAGATTAAACTTGAAAATGCGCTTAATCAATATCTTTCGGGTTATACTTCTGATTTTGAATTTGAAAAATTGAGTGATTTGTTATCTGGTAAGCGCTATCATTTGCTGTATTCGTCTTTGTCTTTATATAAGCAGCCACAAGAAATGCGTAAGCAAATTCAACATTACTTTAATCTGATTGCTGATGATTTTGCGACGATTGGTTTTATTACCAGTCAAAATGATGTTGGTTTGTTGATTGGCGTGACAAATTCGGAAACAAAAGACTTGCGTGCTTATCTTCTTTACAAAATAGGTTTGCTTGATTTTTGTGAGACACATCCATTTTTCACTTTATCTTCTTCTTTTGAGGAACTTTGGCGCGTGAAAGTTGAGTTTGAAATGCTTAAAACGGCGAGTCAAAATCAGCGCTTTTATTTTAAAAATTTGGCAGTTGTTGATAAAAAAGACTTGCTTGCTTATCAGTATGGGCATGAGTTTGATAGCCCATATTTTCTGAAAACTTTGGTCAATAAGGCTTATCTAGCTGGGATTAGTCAGGCCAAAGCCTATCTCAATGACTTGCTTATTCACACTGTTTCGCCTGTTTTTTTGAAGGAGCAGACCAGTACAATTTTTTATAATTTATTTAATGTTTTAGAAAATAATAAATATTTGCATGATGATTTTGCCAAAAATAGAATGACTTTTATCATGAAACTCAATTCTTGTGAGTTTGCGGATGATTTTTCTTTGCTTGTCAGAAAGACGATTGAAAGCCTTGAAACAACGCTTAATGGTTCACTTGACCACAATGAAGTCTTTCAAGAGATTTTGGACTATATCGAGGCGCATTTTTCTGAGCAGATTACCTTGACAGCGCTTTCTGAAAAATTTCATTTTTCTTATAATTATCTGTCAAGTTATTTCTCAACGAATTATAATGCGACTTTTAGTGATTATCTGAAAACTTTGCGAATGGAAAAGGCTAAGACACTTCTCAAAAACTCAGAGTTGAATTTATCCGAGATTAGTGAGGCAATTGGTTTTAGTGACTTGGCTTATTTTTCTAAAGTTTTCAAAAAAGAGATTGGCACAAGTCCGTCTAAGTATCGTCGTTTAGATAATGGAGCATATTAAATGCGAAAAAGATTTGAAAAAAATGAGTTACTTTTACGAATTGTCGCTGTTGTTTTTATTTCAATTATTTCTGTTATTTTGGCGACCTCAATCGTCGTTTTTCAACATGCTAAAGCTGTTTATATCAAGAGTTATGCGAGTTCAAATGCCATTTTGCTTGAAAAGTTTAAAAAGGAAACCGACCGTATCAGCGAAGATGCAACGACGATGCTTGATGAGATGACTTCGCCGATTGTTGCTAACTTTTTGATGCAAAAGTATAGCTCGCCTGTCGATGAGGCGCGGGTGAATCTGGAATTTACGAAGTTTATCAAGCCGACTGGTTTTTTGCATGATAATATCATCTCAAATCTTGTTTTGCTTAGTGTTGACGGTAAAAGTTTTTATCACAATAGTAGTGTACACAATACGGAAAGTCAGGAAATTCTCAAATCTCAGCTGATTGAAACGGCTAAAAATAGTCCAAATCTCATGACCTATTCCTATGCCAGCGGTGGTTTGTCGGTTACAACGCAAAATGTACCTGGGATTATATTTGTGAGAAAACTTTATAATTCAAATAAGCAATTATACGGTTTTGCAACGATTTTTATTCAAGAAGATCAGCTGAGGGAGCTTTATTCAACTTCTGTTGACGGTGAGATTGACAAGATTTTTCTTGTTAATCGCGATAATTTGATTCAATCAACCAATTCTAATCTGACTTTAAATCAAAAATTACCCGCTAAATTTCTCAAGGGTAGCAATGCGCAATATGAGATTTTAACGCAAAAAGTCAATCATTTTGATTATAAATTTGTGAGTGTGATTGATAAAAAAGCTTTAGCTGCTAATATGAATCTCATTCAACCCTTATCATTGATTGTGATTGCTAGCATTCTTTTTGTTGGAACGGGTGCTTATCTGATTATTCGGCGGGCGACTCAGCCGATCTACAATTTGATTGAGCATATTCCCAAGGCGAGTTCTGGCGATTTCAGCCACCGTGCGTCTGTTGAGGGCACACATGAAGTTCGGGAATTGGCTGTTGCTTATAATCATATGCTTGCCAATTTGGCTGATTATTTTGACCAAGTGATTCATCTTGAAAATGAGAAAAGACTAAGTGAAATCAATGCTTTACAGATGCAAATTCAGCCACATTTTATCTATAACACGCTTGCAACGATTAAATTTTTCTTTTATCAAGATGATGCGGTGCATGGTATTGCTGCGATTGACAGTTTTACGCAACTTTTGCGCTACACGCTTAGTCAAAGCGACAGTTGGCTGACTTTGGCGGAGGAAGTTGACTATCTAAAAAATTATGCAACGATTATGCACCTCCGTTTTGGCGATAATATTCACACGAATTTCATGCTTGACACGCACATTTCCCAAGCTAAAATTCCCAAAATGTTGCTCCAACCGATTATTGAGAATGCTTTTTTACATGCCTTTCCCGATCAGCGTGAGGGGTTTATCAATGTTTTTATTACGCTAAAAACGGCTGAAAATGAGATAAGAATAGAGATTATGGACAATGGTATCGGCATTTGCACAGGCGAAGAAGAGGTTACCGACAGCAAAAAAGGTATTTCTTATACAAGTCTGGGCTTGAAAAATAGCCGTTCGCGCATTCAGCTACTTTATGGGAATCTCGGCAATTTGGAAATTGAAAGCGTGCTGGGACAAGGAACAAATGTGATTGTGACCTTGCCTTATCAGAAAATAGTATAAACACTGATTTCGATATTGGAATCAGTGTTTGTTTGCTATACTAACAAATTACAACCAAAAATTTGTCATATTTTCCTATTTTTGTTCAATTTTACGGAGCCGCTCAAAATCTCTTGAAAACGTTTTCTTGAAATGGTTTAATGAACAAGTAAAGAAAAAAGAAAGAGGAAATCAAATGAAACTGAAAAAAGTAATTGGGTTGGCAGCAGTAGCCTTGAGTGTTGTGACGCTTGCAGCTTGTAGCTCGAAATCAGACAGCAAGTCGTCGGCAAAAGATGATAAAACGGTCACGGTTTGGGCTTGGGACGAATCGTTTAATGTTAAGGCTGTCAATGAGGCGAAAAAATTCTACGAGGACAAAGATATTGAGGTTAAAGTCAGTGTTATGAGCCAAGATGACATTGTGCAAAAACTTAACACGAGTTTTGCCTCGGGTTCAAAGGAAGGCTTGCCAAACATTGTCTTGATTGAAGATTATCGGGTGCAAAGTTTCTTGACGGCTTACGAAAAGTCATTTTCACCACTTGATGATATTGTCAGCGAAGATGATTTCTCGTCTTATAAGTTTGCCGTCAATAAGGTCGGCGATAAAATCTATGGTGTGCCTTTCGATAGTGGCGTAACAGGACTGTTCTATCGTCGGGACTTGTTGAGCGAGGCGGGGTATTCGGCTGAAGATTTGGAAAATATCACTTGGGAAGAGTATATCAAGATTGGTAAAGATGTCAAAGCTAAAACTGGTAAGGCGCTCCAATTTTTAGATCCGAGCGATTTAGGTTTGGTTCGCATTATCATGCAATCAGCGGGGGCTTGGTATCAAGGTCAAGACGGTAAAGAAGTGACGATTAAGGATAATGATGCGCTGAAATATGGTATCAAAATTTATTCAGAATTGCTCAAATCTGGTGTCGTTGAGCAAGTGTCAAGTTGGGATGCAGGTGTGAGTGCTGTTCAAACTGGGACCTCAGCAGCGATTCCAACAGGTTGTTGGTATTCTAGCTCAATCCAAGGTGGCGAAGAATTTTCTGGCAAATGGGGTGTCGCACCAATTCCAACAATCAAAGGCTCAGATGCGCATGCCTCAAGTTCTGGCGGTTCAGGTTGGTATTTGCTAAAAGGGATTAGTGGCGAGGATAAAGCCAAAGATTTCTTGAAAGCAACTTTTGCCTCAAATGTCGATTTTATGGACGATTTGGCAAAAGAAATCGGTCTTGTTTCAACATTGAACGCAGCTAAAGAGGCACCAACTTACAAAGAGGGTGTGGCTTACTATGATAATCAAAAAGTTTTCGAGGATTTCTCAAAATGGTCTGGCGAAGTGCCACAAGTTAATTATGGTCAAAATACTTACGCGATTGAAACGGTTATGGCGGAATATGTGCAACGTGTTTTGGACGGCGAAGATATTGATAAGGTGCTAAAAGAGGCGCAAACGCAGGTTGAGGCACAAGTCGCAAATTAATAATAGATATTTAAATGGGACAGGGAGGATTCCCGTCCTATTTATTTTGAAAGGACACAGTTACAGTTATGATTACAAAGAAAAAAAGAGATTGGTTCGCAGGTGGCAATGCTTTCATCAGTTTGCCAGTTATTCTGATTACGATTCTTGTTTTCGTGCCAATGGTTATGGCATTGATTACATCGTTTCAAACAGGTGTGCCGACAGATATGCACTTCAATGGTATTGGCAATTTCAAGCGCATGTTGACAGATAGCACACTCAAAAAGGCTTTTGGTAATACCTTTTTATACTTGATTATCCAAGTGCCCATCATGCTATTCTTGTCATTGATTATCTCAAATCTGCTGAATGATAAAAAATTGAAATTCAAAGGATTCTTTAGAACAGCACTGTTCTTGCCGTGTATCACATCGCTTGTTTCTTATTCCTTGATTATGAAAACGCTCTTTTCAGACAATGGCTTGGTCAATCAATTGCTCACGCATATTCATCTGGTTTCTGAACCGATTCATTGGATGACGACACCGTTTTGGGCAAGAATTTTGATTATCATCTCAATTACTTGGCGTTGGACAGGTTATAATATGATTTTCTTTATTTCTGGCATGCAAAATATTGATGACAGCATTTACGAGGCTGCTGATATTGACGGTGCAACTAAGATTCAACAGTTGTTTAAGATTACAATTCCAAATTTGAAACCTGTTATTTTATTTACAACGATTACCTCAACAATCGGGACTTTACAACTTTTTGATGAAGTGCAAAATATCACGGGTGGTGGACCAGCCAATTCAACCATGACTTTGTCGCAATATATCTACAATCTTAGTTTTAAATACACACCAAATTTTGGCTATGCGGCGGCGGTTTCTTTCTTGATTGTGGTATGTATTATCGTCCTATCATTGATTCAAAATAAAGTAGTGGGGGATTAAATCATGAAAAATTTTAGCAAAATCTTCAAATATATTTTCTTATCCATCGCAGCATTTATCTCTGTTTTTCCATTTTTTTGGATGTTGCTTGGCGTGACGAACAAAACATCTGATATTATTTCAGGCAAGTTCATGATTGGTGGCGAGTTTGCGACCAATATCAAAAATCTTTTCTCATCTGATCTGAATTTCACACGCTCGCTTGGCAATTCAGCAGTTATCGCCATTTTGACGACCATTTTCGCGCTTTTACTTTCATCAGCGGCAGGTTACGGCTTTGAGATTTATCGTTCAAAGGATCACGAACGTATTTTTACAATCTTACTTTTATCCATGATGGTGCCATTTTCAGCGATGATGATACCGCTTTATCGGATGTTTTCAAAACTCAGCGGTACACCATTTGGGATAAATACGATTTTTGCCGTTATTATCCCAAGCGTCTCAACAGCTTTCTTGATTTTCTTCTTCAGACAAAACATGAAAGCTTTTCCGATTTCACTGGTTGAGGCAGCACGAATTGACGGTTTAGGAGAATTTTCAATCTTCACTAAAATCTATATGCCAACGGCGAAAAATTCTTACGCAGCGGCGGCAATTATTACCTTTATGGGCAGTTGGAACGGCTATCTCTGGCCTTTGGTTGTCTTGCAATCGCCAGAAAAACGCACAGTACCACTCGTCTTATCGGCAATGGGCGCGTCTTACACACCAGATTATGGAATGATGATGACAGGAATTGTGATTACAACATTACCGATTGCGATTTTATTCTTCGTCATGCAAAAACAATTTGTTCAAGGTATGCTTGGTTCTGTTAAAGGCTAAATTATTAAAGGAGATTTTCATGAGTTTATTTAAAAATTTTATCTATGGTGGCGATTATTCGCCTAATCAATGGGATGAGGAAACAGTTGAACGTGATACAACTTATTTTCAAGAGGCGAATCTTAACTCTGCGACTTTAAATGTCTTTTCATGGGCGGAAATTCAGCCGTCTGAGCATGTTTATGACTTCAAAGCCTTGGAGCGTGATATTGACTTGCTTGCTAAAAAAAATATTCGGACAGTTCTTGCGACATCGACTGCGGCTTTGCCTGCTTGGCTATATCGTGATTATCCCGATGTTGCTCGTGTTGACCATGCGGGGCGCAGACATGTTTTTGGTTTTCGGCACAATGCTTGTCCGAACAGCCCAAATTATCTGCGTTTCATGACGGCCTTAGTTGAAAAACAAGCGCAACGTTATGCTGGTAATCCCAATATTCAATGTTGGCACGTCAATAACGAATACGGTGGCGACTGTTACTGTGACAATTGTACCAAGGCTTTTCGCGTTTGGGTACGTGACAAATACAAGACGATTGCCGCAGTCAATAAGGCTTGGAATATGGCATTTTGGGGACATACGCTCTATCAGTGGGACGAAATTGTCTTGCCAAATGAACTCAGCGAAGAAACAGCCCAAGAAACGACCGTTTTTGCGGGTATTTCCATTGATTATAAGCGTTTTTTCTCGGATAGTATGCTTGCGACTTATCTCATTGAGCGCGATATAATTAAAAAGTATGATCCAAATGCCATTGTTACAACTAATCTTATGGGGACTTATAAAAACCTTGATTATTTTAAATTTGCTAAGGAAATGGACGTGATTTCTTGGGATAATTACCCTGCTTTGGACACGCCGATTAGCTTGACAGCCATGACCCACGATCTCATGCGGAGCTTGAAGAAAATGCCTTTCATGCTGATGGAACAGACACCGAGTCAGACTAATTGGCAACCTTATAATGCCTTGAAAAAGCCAGGACAACTAATGGCTCAAAGTATTCAAGCTGTGGCGCATGGTGCAAATACCATTCAATATTTCCAACTCAAACAATCAGTTGGCGCAAATGAGAAATTTCATGGTGCAGTTATTGACCATGTTGGTCATAATGACACACGCGTTTATCGTGAAGTGAAGGCAATCGGTGATATGGTGGCTAATTTGCCACTTGATTTACTAGAGTCAAACACTGTCGCAAAAGTTGGGATATTCTTTGATTGGGCGAATTATTGGGCGCTTGAATACACAAGTGGGCCAACGCAAGATTTAAAATATATCGAGCAGATTCATCATTATTATACGTATTTTTACCAGAAAAATATGGCGGTTGATTTTCTGACTTTTGATGATGATTTATCAAAATATGACGTAATTGTCGCACCAGTTTTATACATGACAACACCTGAATTAGTTGCCAATATCGACAGTTTTGTTAAAAATGGTGGGACGTTTGTGACCAGTTTCATGAGTGGCATTGTTGATCAATCGGATAATGTTATTTTAGGCGGTTATCCAGGACCTTTTCGCAAAATGGCGGGCATTTGGGTCGAAGAATTTGATGCTTTAGCACCCGATGCTAGAAATTCGGTGGTTTTTTCAGACCATTCAGTTTTCCAAACGCGTCTATTGTGTGACGTGATTCATTTGGAGGGCGCTGAAAGCCTTGCGACTTATGGTTCGGATTTCTATCAAGACACTCCCGCCATTACCAAAAATAATTATGGCAAAGGACAAGTCGTGTATTTTGGTTCAATGGTCGAGTATGCGGGACTTGAGAAAGTTTTTGAGACGCTTTTTGATAATGTGAGCGAGACTGAACTTGAGGTGAGTGTACGCGAGAGCGAGCAGGCACGCTATCTCTTCATTTTGAACCTCCTAGCAAAAGAAATTGCTTTGCCACCAGAGTATGTTGGGCAAACAAACCTAGTCAACCAAGAAAAACTACAAGTGGGTAAGATTTTGAAACCCTATGAAACGATTATACTCGTTCAAGTATAAAATCAAAAACGTAAGATGAGAGATAGTTTTAGACAAATCAAGGAAAACAGTCGCAAACGTATAGGTATACGATAAGAATGTTTGACGATGAGTTGGCTGAAACTGCCTCATCTGTTTTGAGTTTGTGCTTGAACAAGTAGACTATCAAAGAGAAAAAATAAGGAATTTCTAATGACAACATTTGATATAAAAGATGATTTCTACTTAAATAACAAACCGTTTAAAATAATTTCTGGTTCCATCCATTATTTTCGTGTTGTGCCAGAATACTGGCGTGATCGTTTGGAAAAATTACGCAATATGGGATGCAATACAGTTGAGACCTATGTGCCGTGGAATTTGCATGAACCGCATGAGGCACAATATGATTTTTCAGACGGCTTAGATTTGGTGCGATTTCTGAAAATTGCCCAAGAAGTTGGGCTTTATGTGATTTTACGTCCGTCGCCTTATATTTGCGCCGAATGGGAATTTGGTGGCTTTCCTTATTGGTTATTGCGTGATCCAAAGATGAAATTGCGCGTGACTTATCCGAATTTTATGACGAAAATTGAACGCTATCTCAAACGCCTCATCGCTGAAATTGCAGATGAGCAAATCACACGTGGCGGCAATATCATTCTCATGCAAGTTGAAAATGAATACGGTGGTTATGCTAATGACCATGATTATCTGCGAAGTTTAGCTAAAATCATGCGGGAATCAGGTGCTGAAGTGCCATTTGTCACATCAGATGGTCCTTGGGGCGATATGCTCGAAAATGGGTCGATTCCCGAACTCGCCCTGCCAACCATGAATTGTGGCTCGAAAATCGCTGACTGGTACAAGCGTTTGGCTGATTTTCATGGCGAAAAGCGACCGCTTATGGTGATGGAATTTTGGATTGGTTGGTTTGATGCGTGGGGCGATGCTTATCATCACACGACATCAAGTGAAACGGCAGCTACTGAGTTGCGGGCAGCCTTGACAGGTGGTTCGGTCAACATTTACATGTTCCACGGCGGCACGAATTTTGGGTTTACAAATGGTGCCAACTATTATGAAAAACTTGCGCCAGATGTGACGAGTTATGACTACGATGCGCTCTTGACAGAATGGGGGGATATGACACCGAAATATCTTGACTTTCAAAAGGTTATCTCGGAGTTCACAGAAATACCGCAGATACCGCTGTCAACTCAGATTTCCAAAAAGGCTTACGGTAGCTTTAAATTGACAAATAAAGTCTCACTATTTAATACGCTTGCTACTTTGGCAGAACCGATAACGTCTGTTACGACACAAACAATGGAGGAACTTGGTCAAGGTTTCGGCTACATTTATTATCAAACAACTATCGGAAAAGCGCGACCGATTACCGATTTTCGTTTGGTGACTGCTATGGATAGAGCTACTATTTTTGTCAATCAAACGTGGCTTGCCACGCAATATGACCAAGAAATTGGCGAAAAACTTGAATTTGACTTGACCGAACCCGACAATCAGCTTGGCGTTCTTGTTGAAAATATGGGGCGCGTGAATTATTCAGTCAAGATGACTCATCAATTTAAAGGCATCAAAGATGGCGTGGTTATCAATGGCGCCTTTCATACAGGTTGGCAACACTATGCTTTGCCGATGAATAACTTGGAAAAAGTCAATTTCAGTGCGGATTGGCAGGAAAATGTGCCAGCATTTTATGAATTTGACCTTGAAATTGCTGAAACGGCAGACACCTTTATTGATTTAACAGGTTGGGGGAAAGGGTTTGTCACAGTCAATGGCTTTAATATTGGCAGATTCTGGGAAACTGGACCGCAAAAACGTCTTTATATCCCAGCTCCCAAATTGCAAAAAGGTATTAATAAAATTATTATATTTGAAACAGAAGGTCAGTATCAAAATAAGATTATTCTAACAGAAAAACCAAATTTAGGGGAAGTGAAATGCTTGAATGTTGAACAATAAGTCTTGATATTTATCTTTAATACTTAAGGGCAACTCTAAAAACTCAGATTTCCCAAATTTTACTAGATTTTCCAAATCCTACGTCAATCCTCCTAGCCTTGTGGCTGCGATTACTCGCCACAGAAAGTACATGTGCACCAGCACGTGTTTATCTGTGACGAGTAACCGCAGTCACAAGTCGTCGTCGTTTTTCCTTGCGGTTAAAAAATCTATCTAAAATTTGGTCAAGCAGTTTTTAGAGATGCCCTTAAAATTGTCTATTAGACTTCTCCCAAAAATAAAAAAATTTGTTATACTATAGTCATGAACTATGAATCCCTCAGCAAACTCAGCGATAGCCATTTTAAACGTCTAGTTGGCGTTAAACGTCCAACCTTTGAATCTA